>PWLT01000407.1 GCA_003558415.1 Hyphomicrobiales bacterium | reverse complement strand
GACTATCTGCCGATCATCATCTTCCTTGGCATCGCCGTGGCGCTGGGGCTGGTGCTGCTGCTTGCCGCGCTCGTCATCGCCGTGCGCAACCCCGACCCCGAAAAGGTGTCGGCCTATGGATGCGGCTTCAACGCCTTTGACGACGCGCG
This sequence comes from Hyphomicrobiales bacterium, assembly GCA_003558415.1. Lineage (GTDB taxonomy): Bacteria > Pseudomonadota > Alphaproteobacteria > Rhodobacterales > Rhodobacteraceae > Alkalilacustris. The sequence goes on along the minus strand of PWLT01000407.1, from coordinate 2,755 downwards.
CATGAAATTCGATGTGCGTTTCTATCTGGTGGCGATCCTGTTCATCATCTTCGATCTTGAAATCGCCTTCCTGTTTCCATGGGCGGTGGCCTTTGGCGAACTCAGCATGACCGCCTTCTGGTCGATGATGGTGTTTCTGGCCGTGCTCACCGTGGGCTTCGCCTATGAATGGAAGAAGGGGGCGATGGAATGGGAGTGACAACCGCGGCCAACACCGCCGGCGCCGATCGCGAGCACGCCACCGCCGCGCTCAATGCCGAGTTGCAGGACAAGGGCTTTCTGCTCACCACCACCGCCGACATCATCAACTGGGCGCGCAACGGCTCGCTGCACTGGATGACCTTTGGCCTGGCCTGCTGCGCGGTCGAGATGATGCACACTTCGATGCCGCGCTACGATCTTGAACGCTTCGGCACCGCGCCGCGCGCCAGCCCGCGCCAGTCGGACCTGATGATCGTGGCCGGCACGCTGACCAACAAGATGGCGCCGGCGCTGCGCAAGGTCTATGACCAGATGCCCGAGCCGCGCTATGTGATCTCGATGGGCTCCTGCGCCAATGGCGGGGGCTATTACCATTACAGCTACAGCGTGGTGCGCGGCTGCGACCGCATCGTGCCGGTCGATATCTATGTGCCCGGCTGCCCGCCGACCGCCGAGGCGCTGCTCTATGGCATCCTGCAACTGCAACGCAAGATCCGCCGCACCGGCACGCTGATCCGCTGAGGGGGCACTGAATGTCTGACAAATTGCAGGAACTGGGTGCCCTGATCGAGCGCAAGCATCCCGAGGCGGTGAAGGCGGTGCATCTGGCCCATGGCGAGCTGACGCTCGATGTGGTTTCGGGCGCTGTGCCCGCGCTGGTGCGGTTCCTGCGTGATGACGAGAATTGCCGCTTTTCCACGCTGGTCGATATCACCGCCGTGGACTGGCCGGCACGCAAGGCGCGCTTCGACGTCGTCTATCACTTCCTGTCGATGTACCGGAACCACCGCATCCGGTTGAAGGCTGCGGTGCGCGAGGATCAGATCGTGCCCTCGATCATCGACATCCACCCCGCGGCCAACTGGTTCGAGCGCGAGGTGTTCGACATGTTCGGCATCCTGTTCTCCGGCCATCCGGACCTGCGGCGCATCCTGACCGATTACGGCTTTCGCGGCTATCCGCTGCGCAAGGATTTTCCGACGACGGGCTATACCGAGGTGCGCTACGACGAGGTGACCAAGCGCGTGGTCTACGAGCCCGTCAAGCTGGTTCAGGAATACCGGCTGTTCGATTTCATGTCGCCCTGGGAAGGGGCCGAGCAGATCCTGCCGGGCGACGAGAAGACCGAGAGCGCCGGCACCGACAAGTAGCGCCGCGGCGCATGAGGGGATCGCGATGATGGATGGCAGCCCGCAGGCGGATGTGCTCACCCAGGAGCAGAAGATCCGCAACTTCAACCTCAATTTCGGGCCGCAGCACCCGGCGGCGCATGGCGTGCTGCGCCTCGTGCTCGAGCTCGACGGCGAGGTCGTGGAGCGGGTGGACCCGCATATCGGGCTTTTGCACCGCGGCACCGAGAAGCTCATGGAGAGCCGCACCTACCTGCAGAACCTGCCCTATCTGGACCGGCTCGACTATGTCGCGCCGATGAATCAGGAACATGCCTGGTGCATGGCGATCGAGCGGCTTACCGGCGTGGAGGTGCCGCGCCGGGCGTCGCTGATCCGGGTGCTCTATTCCGAGATCGGGCGTGTGCTCAACCATCTGCTCAACGTGACCACGCAGGCAATGGATGTGGGTGCGCTCACCCCGCCGCTCTGGGGGTTCGAGGAGCGCGAGAAGCTCATGATCTTCTATGAGCGCGCCTGCGGGGCCCGGCTGCACGCGGCCTATTTCCGCCCCGGCGGCGTGCATCAGGACCTGCCGCCCGAGCTGCTCGACGATATCGAGGCATGGAGCGACCACTTCCCCAAGGTGCTCGACGATATCGACGGGCTGCTCACCGAGAACCGCATCTTCAAGCAGCGCAACGCCGATATCGGCGTGGTCACCGAGGAGGACATCCTCGACTGGGGCTTTTCCGGCGTGATGGTGCGCGGCTCGGGGCTGGCCTGGGATCTGCGCCGCGCCCAGCCCTACGAGTGCTACAACGAGTTCGACTTCAAGATCCCCGTGGGCAAGAACGGCGATTGCTACGACCGCTATCTGTGCCGGATGCAGGAGATGCGCGAATCCACCTCGATCATCCGGCAAGCCATCGAGAAGCTGCGCGCGCCCGAGGGGCAGGGCGACATTCTGGCGCGCGGCAAGATCACGCCGCCTCCGCGCGCCGAGATGAAGACCTCGATGGAGGCGCTGATCCATCACTTCAAGCTCTACACCGAGGGCTTTCACGTCCCCGCGGGCGAGGTCTACGCCGCCGTGGAGGCGCCCAAGGGCGAATTCGGCGTCTATCTGGTGGCCGACGGCACCAACCGCCCCTATCGCGCCAAGCTGCGCGCGCCCGGATTCCTGCACCTGCAGGCGATGGACCATGTCGCCAAGGGGCATCTGCTGGCCGATGTCGCCGCCATCATCGGCACCATGGATATCGTTTTCGGAGAGGTCGACCGCTGATGCTGCGCCGCCTGCACCACGAACAGCCCGACAGCTTCGCCTTCACGCCCGCCAACCGCGAATGGGCGCAGGCGCAGATCACCAAATACCCCGAGGGCCGGCAGGCCAGTGCCATCATCCCGCTGCTGTGGCGCGCGCAGGAGCAGGAGGGGTGGCT
>PWLT01000309.1 GCA_003558415.1 Hyphomicrobiales bacterium | reverse complement strand
GGCTCACCCGGCTGCGCGCCCGGCTGTATGACTGAGGTGAGGACATAATGGCGACCTATCACGCAAGGCAGCGCGACCCGCTCATAGACAGATCCCTTCGCATGGCGCTCGAACGCCGCGGCAAGGAGCTTCTGGGGCTGTGCCTGCTCGTACTGGGCATCGCGCTGGCGCTCATCATCGGCTCCTATGCGCCCGAGGATCCCAACTGGCTCGCCGCCACCGACGAGCCCGCGAGCAATCTGCTCGGGCGGTTCGGCGCCTCGATCGCGGCCGCGCTGTTCATCATCGTCGGCTACGGTTCATGGGGGATCGTGGGGATCCTGCTGGCCTGGGGGCTGCGCTTCCTCCTGCACCGCGGCGGTGAACGGGCGGTGAGCCGCGCGATCTTCGCCCCGATCGCGGTGGCGGTCTGTGCGGTTTATGCGGCAACGCTGGTGCCCGGGCCGGGCTGGGATCACTCCTTCGGGCTGGGCGGGCTGTTCGGTGATACGGTACTGGGCGCGATTCTCGGCGTGGTGCCGGTGCAGGCAGCCACGGGGCTGCGGCTGCTCTCGCTGATCCTGGCGGGGGTGATGGTCGCGCTGTTGCTGTTCGTCGCCGGGGTGGCCCGCTGGGAGATCAGGGCCTTCACCCGCCAGTCCCTGCGCGGGCTGGTGATGCTCTATGCCGCGATCCGCGCATTGCTCGGTCTGAGCTTCAGGGCGGGGGCCGAAGCCGCGCGCCGGGGCATGGCGTATCAGGCCGCGCGCCGAGCCAGTGCCGCAACGGTTCAGCGCCGCGCGCCTGCGGGTGCTGACGTGGGGCAGGTGGGGCACGGCGCCGCGCGGCGCCCGCCGCCGGTGGTTCGCGCCGGTGCCCCCGCCGCGAAATCTTCCGAAACGAAGCCCCCTGCGGGGCAAGCCCCGGCCGCGGGCGTCCTGCGCGCGCAGCCTTCGGTGGGTGCGGAACGCCAGCCCGTGGACGCGCCGCCCGAGGAGCCCGCGTCGCAGCCGGCGCGCGGCGGGCTGCTTGCGCGGCTGCCACGCATGATGAAGCGCCCCCCCGACCCGGAGCCGGAACTTGTCGAACGTGAAATGGGTCCCGATGCGGGGCCGGACGCGGCGCCCGACGAAGACCGGATCAAGGCGCGTATCGCCGATGTGATCCGCGCGCGCTCGCGCAAGGTTCCGGTGTTGCAAATCGCGCGTGAGGAGCCGCCGTTGCGCGCGCGCCGCGCGCAGCCGGGAGCGGCGGCCACCACCGCGCGCCCCGCGCCGCCGCATTTTCCCGATGCGGCGCCGTCCGCCGCCGATGGCCATGAGTCCTATCGCTTGCGCCGTGATGCGGCGGGCACCGAGGGCGCGGCCCTCATTGCCGACCCGCTCTTTGAGACCGACGCGCCGGACCCGGCGGAGCGAGACGAGATGCCGCGTGCCGATCTGGGGCCGCGCAGGGTGGTCCAGCACCCCACGCGACGCGCGCCCGCCCCCTCGCGTCAGGCGCAGGCCGAGGCGCAGCCGGCGCTCAGCTTTGCCGAGCCTGAGCCGGTCGAATACGAACTGCCGCCGCTGTCTCTGCTCACCAGCCCCGAGGCGATCACCCGCCACCACCTCTCCGACGAGGCGCTGGAGGAAAACGCCCGCATGCTCGAGAACGTGCTCGACGACTATGGCGTGAAGGGCGAAATCGTCTCCGTCCGCCCCGGCCCCGTCGTCACCATGTACGAGCTCGAACCCGCGCCGGGGCTCAAGGCCAGCCGCGTCATCGGGCTGGCCGACGATATCGCGCGCTCGATGTCGGCGCTCTCGGCGCGTGTCTCCACCGTGCCGGGGCGGTCCGTGATCGGGATCGAGCTGCCCAACGCGCATCGCGAGAAGGTGGTCCTGCGCGAGATCCTCGCGGCGCGCGATTTCGGCGACAGCCATCTGCGCCTGCCGCTGGCGCTGGGCAAGGGGATCGATGGCGAGCCGATCGTGGCCAACCTCGCCAAGATGCCGCATCTGCTGATCGCGGGGACCACCGGCTCGGGCAAGTCGGTGGCGATCAACACCATGATCCTGAGCCTGCTCTACAAGCTCACGCCCGAGGAATGCCGGCTGATCATGATCGACCCCAAGATGCTGGAACTCTCCGTCTATGACGGCATCCCGCATCTGCTCTCGCCCGTGGTGACCGATCCCAAGAAGGCCGTCGGTGCGCTCAAATGGGTGGTCGCCGAGATGGAGGACCGCTACCGCAAGATGTCGAAGATGGGCGTGCGCAATATCGAGGGCTATAACGGCCGCGTGCGCGAGGCGCTCGACCGCGGCGAGATGTTCCAGCGCACCGTGCAGACAGGGTTTGACGACGAGACCGGCGAGCCCGTCTTCGAGACCGAGGAGTTCGCCCCCGAAACCCTGCCCTATATCGTGGTGATCGTCGACGAGATGGCCGATCTGATGATGGTCGCCGGCAAGGAGATCGAGGCCTGCATCCAGCGCCTCGCGCAGATGGCACGGGCCAGCGGCATCCACCTGATCATGGCCACGCAGCGCCCCTCGGTCGATGTGATCACCGGCACGATCAAGGCGAACTTCCCCACCCGCATCTCGTTTCAGGTGACATCGAAGATCGACAGCCGCACCATCCTGGGCGAGATGGGCGCCGAGCAGCTTCTGGGCATGGGCGACATGCTCTACATGGCCGGCGGCGGGCGCATCCAGCGTATCCACGGCCCCTTCGTGTCCGACGAGGAGGTCGAGGAGATCGTCAACCACATGAAGAGCTTCGGCGCGCCCGATTACGTCTCGGGCGTGGCGGAAGGCCCCGAGGACGGGCGCGAGGCCGATATCGACGCCGTGCTGGGGCTGGGCAACAGCGCCGACGGGGATGACGTGCTCTACGATCAGGCGGTGGCCATCGTGGCGCGGGATCGCAAGTGCTCGACCTC
>PWLT01000472.1 GCA_003558415.1 Hyphomicrobiales bacterium | reverse complement strand
GCGCGCGCGGGGCGACGCGACTCCGGTGCTGTTGCTGACCGCGCGCGGCACGGTGAAGGACCGGGTGGAAGGGCTTGATGCGGGGGCGGACGACTATCTCGTCAAACCCTTCGAGATGGCGGAGCTTCTCGCGCGGCTGCGCGCGCTGGCGCGGCGGCGCGCCGGGGCGAGTGCTGCCGTGGAGCGTTTTGGCAAGCTCAGTGTCGACCGCTCAGGCGGTCTGCTCACCGGACCTCAAGGAGTGCTGTCCCTGTCGCGCCGCGAGCTTGCCCTGTTCGAGGCGCTGTTCGAACAGCATGGCCGCGTCGTGTCCAAGGACACCCTGTGCGCTCGGGTCTACGGAACCGGCGCCGATGTCGAGATCAATGCCGTGGAGCTTCTCATCTCGCGGCTCAGGCGCAAGCTTGCCGGAACCGGCGTTGGCATCCGCACGATTCGCGGTCTGGGCTATGTGCTCAAGGAGGAGGACGAAAGCGCGAGGGCCGCACCATGACCGCGCGCCGCCCCTCGCTGCGGCTGCGCCTGTTCCTTGGCATCATGCTGCCGCTGATCGTGATCGCGCTGGCCTCCGCGGCGGTGCGTTACCGCTCGGCACAGGACATGTCGCGCGAACTCTACGACAACACGCTCAAGGTCGTCGCACATGCCATCGCGCGCGATGTGGCGCTCACCAAGGGCGATGTGCTCGCCGATGCGCTGCTCGATTCGCTTGTCGGGGCGCTGGGCGATCCGATCTATTACCAGGTCTCCGCCCCCGAGGGCGGGTATCTCACCGGCTACTCCGACGCACCTTTCGATGCCGCCGAGATCAGCCTGCCCGGCGGCGAGCCGGTGTTTCGCGATGCGCGTTACCTCGGCGAACCGGTGCGCGTGGTCATGCTGCGCGAGTTCATAGCCGATCCGCAGTTCAGCGGCTGGACGACCGTTCAGGTCTGGCAGACCGTGAGCCAGCGGCGGGCGTTGAGCCTCAACCTGCTCGCCCAGGGCGCCTTGATGCTGGGCCTGGTGCTCGCCGCGACCGGCGCGCTGGTGTGGTACGGTATCAACTGGGGCCTGCGGCCGCTGACCGATCTGCGCGCGGCGGTGGCGCAGCGCTCGCCGGAGGAACTCGACCCGATCCGTCGCCCCGTCCCGCGCGAGGCCGCGCCGCTCGTTGCGGCGATCAACCGCCTGTTCGAGCGCTTGCGCGAGGCATTCGAACGCCGCGACGTGTTCATCGCCAATGCGGCGCATCAGCTGCGCAATCCCGTCGCCTCCATCCAGGCCCAGGCCGAGGCGGCGCGCGGCGCGCGCGATGAGGCCGAGCTGCGCGCGCGGCTCGAGGATCTGGTCGCGGCGGCGCGCCGGACCTCGCGGCTGACCCGACAGTTGCTGAGCTTCGACCTCGCCACCCAGCGCCCCGTCGACGCCAACCGTGAGCCGGTCGATCTGCGGCAGTTGGCGGAATCGGTCACCGCCCGGCATGTGCCCCGCGCGCTCGATCAGCATGTCGAGCTGTCGCTTGAACCCGAATCCGAGGCTCCCGCGCGCATCGCGGGCGATCCGGTGCTGCTGGAGGAGGCGCTCGACAATCTCATCGACAATGCGCTGCGCTACGGCTGCCCGGAGGGAGGCACCATCCGGGTGCGGATCGCCGACGGCCCCGCAGGGGTGAGCGTTGCGGTCAATGATGACGGCCCCGGCATATGTGCGGAGCTTTCCGAGGTGATTTTCGAGCGCTTCACCCGCCTGTCCGGCGACAGCGGGTCGGGCTGCGGGCTGGGTCTGTCGATCGTGCGCATGATTGCCGAGCGCCATGGCGGGCGTGTCGAGGTGGGCACAAGCGCCGAGGGCGGCGCGTGTTTCACCCTCGTGATCCCGGCAGCGGCGCAGTTTCAGGCCGCAGCCGAGTAAGGGCCGCTGCACGAGCGGACCGCAGTTGCCGGGAGGCGCGCCCGAGGGGGTTCATCCCCCTCAGGCCACCACGCGAGCGGGAGCACCGCGGATGTCCGCAACCCGCTTCAAAAGAACGCCTGCAACCCGGTCTGCGCACGGCCCAGGATCAGCGCATGCACGTCATGGGTGCCCTCATAGGTGTTGACCGTCTCGAGGTTCACCATGTGGCGGATCACCTGGTATTCTTCCGAGATGCCGTTGCCGCCATGCATGTCGCGGGCCATGCGCGCCACGTCCAGCGCCTTGCCGCAATTGTTGCGCTTGATCAGGCTGATCATCTCGGGCGCGGCGTTGGCCTCGTCCATCAGCCGCCCCACACGCAGCGCGCCCTGCAGGCCGAGGCTGATGTCCGTCTGCATGTCGGCGAGCTTCTTCTGGAAAAGCTGGGTCTGCGCGAGCGGTCGGCCAAACTGTGTGCGCTCCAGCCCGTATTGGCGCGCCGCGTGCCAGCAAAACTCGGCCGCGCCCATCACGCCCCAGCTGATGCCGTAGCGCGCGCGGTTGAGGCAGCCGAACGGCCCCTTGAGCCCCTGCACATTGGGCAGCAGCGCTTCCTCCCCGACCTCGACGCCGTCCATGACGATCTCGCCGGTGATCGAAGCGCGCAGTGACAGCTTGCCGCCGATCTTGGGCGCCGACAGCCCCTTGGCGCCCTTGTCGAGCACGAAGCCGCGGATCTTGCCGTCATGGGCATCCGACTTTGCCCAGACGACGAAGACATCCGCGATGGGGGAGTTGGAAATCCAGGTCTTGGAGCCGGTGAGCCGGTAGCCCTTCGCCGTCTTTTCGGCACGGGTCTTCATCGAGCCCGGGTCGGAGCCCGCATCGGGCTCGGTCAGGCCGAAACAGCCGATCAACTCGCCCGAGGCCAGACCGGGCAGATATTTGCGGCGCTGCTCCTCACTGCCATAGGCATAGATTGGATACATCACAAGGCTGGATTGCACCGACATCATCGAGCGATAGCCCGAATC
>PWLT01000276.1 GCA_003558415.1 Hyphomicrobiales bacterium | reverse complement strand
CACCTATATGATCGGCCAGATGACGGGTGCCGGCGTTGCCTTCTCGCGCTTTCTGGAGGTGGACTCGACAACGGGGCTGATCATCGCCGCAGCGGTCGTCTTCGCCTATGCGGTGCTGGGCGGAATGAAGGGCATCACCTACACCCAGCTTGCACAGTACTGCGTGCTGATCACCGCCTACACCATTCCGGCGGTGTTCATCTCGCTGCAGCTGACCAACAACCCGATCCCGCCGCTGGGGCTGTTCTCCACGCATGCCGAGTCCGGGCTGCCGCTGCTTCAGAAGCTCGACGAAATCGTGCAGGAGCTGGGTTTCCAGGACTACACCAGCAACCATGGCAGCCTGTTGAACATGACATTGTTCACGCTGTCGCTGATGATCGGCACCGCCGGACTTCCGCATGTGATCATCCGCTTCTTCACCGTTCCCAAGGTGTCGGATGCGCGCTGGTCGGCAGGCTGGGCGCTGGTCTTCATCGCGCTGCTGTATCTGACCGCTCCGGCGGTGGGTGCGATGGCGCGGCTCAACATCATGACCACCATCTATCCCGATGGCGCCGACAGCCAGCCGATCGCCTATGAGGATCGGCCCGACTGGATGCGCACATGGGAGCAGACCGGGCTTCTGGCCTTCGAGGACAAGAACAATGACGGGCTGATCCAGTACTACAACGACGCCTCGGAGGAGTTCGCAGCCATCGCCGAGGAGCGTGGCTGGGAAGGCAACGAGATGGTCACCTTCAACAACGACATCCTCGTGCTCGCCAACCCCGAGATCGCGCAGTTGCCCGGATGGGTCATCGGCCTGATCGCGGCAGGCGGCCTGGCTGCGGCGCTGTCCACGGCGGCGGGCCTGTTGCTGGCCATATCCTCGGCCATCAGTCACGACCTGATCAAGAGTACGCTCAACCCCAAGATCAGCGAACGCGGCGAGTTGCTGGCCGCGCGAATATCGATGGCGGGGGCGATCGTGCTTGCGACATATCTAGGGGCGAACCCACCGGGTTTCGCGGCGCAGGTGGTGGCGCTCGCCTTCGGAATTGCGGCTGCGTCACTGTTCCCGGCGATCATGATGGGCATCTTCTCGATGAAGATGAACACTGCCGGTGCGGTGACGGGGATGCTGGTGGGGCTGGGCTCCACGTTGCTCTACATCTTCATCTATCTCGGCTGGTTCTTCATCCCCGGCACCAACATGCTGGCGAATGTCGAGGCCAACTGGCTCTTCGGCATCTCGCCGCTGTCCTTCGGGGCGGTGGGTGCCGCTCTGAACTTCATCGCGGCCTATATCGTGATGAACATGACCAAGGAGCCGCCCGAGGAGATCCAGGAGCTGGTGGAGAGCATCCGCGTACCCCGCGGCGCCGCCGGCGCGCAGGACCACTGAGGCAAACGCCGGGCCGGGCGTTCTCAAACGCCCCGGCCCGGCGCCGGACAATCGGCCGCGGCCCCACGCAGGGGCCGCCGCCACCCCCTTCAGCACCGGATGCGTGTCATGGATCGCGAAACCGAGACGATCAGCGCCTTTCTGGAAACGGTGCATCCCTATGACAGTCTGCCGCGCCCCGCGCTGGAGCGCGTGGCAGCCGCCTTTCATCGCCGCGAATTCCCCAAGGGCAGCGAAATCTACACCGCGGGCGCGCCGCTGGACGGGCTCTATCTGGTCAAGCGCGGCGCCGTCGAGGTGCTCGATCGCAACGGCGCGCAGGTCTCGCTTCTGGGGCCGCGCAACAGCTTCGGCGAACGCGGCCTGCTGCGCGACGGGCGCGCCGTGACCACCGCGCGCGCCACCGACGATGCGGTGCTGCTGATGTTGCCCGCGGACGAGCTGCGCGGGCTGATCGACGAATTCCCCGCCTTCGAGCGGTTCTTCACCCGCGCCCGGCCGAGCGAGGTGCGCGAGTCGGATCTGACAGTCTTGAGGGTCTCCGACCTCATGGCGCGCAAGCCGATCACCTGCGCCCCGGATACCGAGGTGGGCGTGGCGGCGCAGCTGATGCGCGATCACGGTGTCTCAAGCCTCGGCGTGATCGAGAAGGGCAATCTCGTGGGGATCGTCACGACACGCGATCTGACCGCGCGGGTGCTGGCCGAGGGGCTTGACGGCTCGACCCCGGTGGGGCTGGTGATGACGCCCGATCCGCTGACGCTCTCGCCCGACTCGCTGGGCTCGGACATCCTGCACATGATGCTCGAGCGGCGCATCGGGCACCTGCCGGTCGTGCGCGACGGCGAACTCAAGGGCATGATCACCCAGACGGACCTCACGCGCTTTCAGGCGGTTTCCTCGGCGCAGCTCATCCGCGACGCGGCAACTACCGAGGGTGTCGAGGAGATGGCCGCCATCACCGCGCGCATCCCGCAACTGCTCGCGCAGCTCGTGGGCGGACATAACGCCCATGAGATCGTCACCCGGCTGATCACCGATGTGGCCGATGCCGTCACCCGCCGCCTGCTGTCGCTGGCCGAGGCCGAATTCGGTCCGCCGCCGGTGCCCTATCTGTGGCTTGCCTGCGGCAGTCAGGGCCGCCAGGAGCAGACCGGCCTGTCGGATCAGGACAACTGCCTGTTTCTCGACGATGCCGTGACCAAGGACGACATGGCCTATTTCGCCCGCCTCGCGCGCTTCGTCACCGACGGGCTTCACGCGGCGGGCTACTACTACTGCCCTGGGGACATGATGGCGTCCAATGCGCGCTGGTGTCATCCGGTGAAGGTGTGGCGCAACTATTTCCGCGGCTGGGTCGACACCCCCAGCCCCGAGGCGCAGATGCTTGCCAGCGTGATGTTCGACCTGCGCCCCATCGGCGGCGATGCGCGGCTGTTCCATGACCTTCAGGCCGAGACGCTCGAAATGGCGTCGAAGAATTCGATCTTCGTGGCGCACATGATCTCCAATTCGCTCAAGCAT
>PWLT01000361.1 GCA_003558415.1 Hyphomicrobiales bacterium | reverse complement strand
GCACGCGGAACCAGCACACCGCGAGGAAGATCGTGCCGATGATGACGTGAACGCCGTGAAAGCCCGTGGCCATGAAGAAGTTGGCAAAGAAGATGTCGCCGCCGAAGGACCAGTCCTGCGCGACGATCAGGTACCAGTATTCATAGGCCTGCAGCCCGGTGAAGGTGATCCCCAGAATGATGCCGATTGCCAGCCCCAGCTCCACGTCGCGGCGCGATTCGTTGTGAACCAGCGCATGGTGCGCCCAGGTGACGGCACAGCCGGACAGGAGCAGGATCAGCGTGTTGATCAGTGGCACATGGAACGGGTCGACCTGATAGAACTCCTGCGGGATGTATTGCGTGCCCTCATAGGTGCTCATCGGGTACATGGCGTGCTTGAAGAAGCTCCAGAACCACGCCGCGAAGAACATCACCTCCGACATGATGAACAGGATGAAGCCGTAGCGCAGCCCCAGCCGGATAACCGGTGTGTGCTCGCCGCCCTCGGCCTCGGCCACGATGTCCGACCACCATGCGAACATCACGTAGAGCACGCCCGCAGCCCCGATCAGGAACAGCCACGGCCCGCTGTCATGCATCCACAGCACCGCCCCGAAGAGCATGACGAACCCCGCCAGCGCGCCGAGAAACGGCCAGATGGACGGAGGCAGAATGTGGTAGTCGTGGTTCTTTTCGTGCGCCATGTTCAGCTGTCCCTCAGTCGGCCCATGTTGTTGCCCGCCGCATCACCGGCGGGATCATTGCACCAGCTCGTCCCCCTCCGGCGCGGCCGCGGCCGCGTAATCCTCGGGGAGATCGGTGGTGTGGAAGGTGTAGGAAAGCGTGATCTGCTTGGTGCCGGCCGCATCGCGGTCATCGAGGATGTCGGGATCGACATAGAAGCTCACCGGCATCTCCACCCGTTCACCGGGCTGGAGCACCTGCATCTCGAAGCAGAAGCACTCGATCTTCGTGAAGTATCGGCCCGCGTCGAAGGGGGCGACATTGTAGCTTGCCGTTCCCGCGATCGGCTCGTCGGTCGGGTTGTAGGCTTCGTAAAAGGCAAGCCCGCTCTCGCCCAACTTCACCTCCATGGTGCGCTCCAGTGGACGGAACTCCCACTTCATTCCCTTGGCGCGCGAGGCATCGAAACGCACCGTCACGGTGTGGTCGAGCACCCGGTCGGAGTCGGTCTCGGCGGTGCTCGTGGTCCCGCCATAGCCGGTGACACGGCAGAACAGATCGTAAAGCGGCACCGCCGCCCAGCCCATTCCCGCCATGAACACCACAACCGCGCTCGCCTGTGCAGCGGTCTTGTATCTTCCCCGTAGCCTGATCATTCTGCCCTCTCAACAAGTCCGGGTCGGAACGTATGATCGTAGGCTTCGAGCGAACCGCCCCGCTCCACCTTGGCGATCGTCAGACCGAAAACCAGTGCGATGAACGCCGCCAGCACCAGCGCAAGCCCGATGTTGCGCCCGGCGCGACGGCGGTGAAGTTCGTGATCGCGTGCCAGTGCCATGCGTGCCTCACAAGCCTTGCCAGATGACGGCCATCGGCGAGGTTTCCACCAAGATGGCGCCAAAGTGCAGGAACAGATAGATCAACGAGAAGCGAAAGAAACGCCTTTCGACCGCGTAGCCGTCGGCCTCGGCCATGGCCTCGTCGCGCCGCCAGATCGCCCAGGCCCCGCGCAGGAAGATCGCGTTGAGCACCAGCGCCGTGGCCAGATAGACCGGCCCGCCGATCGCGGTGAAGCCCGCGCCCACGGCGAGCGGGGCGAGCGCCAGCGTGTAGGCCAGCACATGCGCGCGGGTGGTGCGGCGGCCATGCGTGACGGTGAGCATCGGAATGCGGGCGCGATCGTAATCGTTGCGCATGAACAGCGCCAGCGCCCAGAAATGCGGCGGCGTCCACATGAAGATCAGCGCAAACATCAGCACCGGCTCGAGCGCCACGCCCCCGGTCGCCGCGGCCCAGCCCACCATCGGCGGGAAGGCCCCCGCGGCGCCGCCGATGACGATGTTCTGCGGGGTCGAGCGCTTGAGCCACATCGAATAGACCACCGCATAGAAGAAGATCGTGAAGGCCAGGAAGGCCGCCGCGAACCAGTTGGCGGCAAGCCCGAGCATCACCACCGCGATGCCCGACAGCGCCAGCCCCAGCCCCAGCGCCTCGCCCGGTTCCACCCGACCCGCAGGGATCGGGCGACCGCTCGTGCGGCGCATCACCGCGTCGATGTCCGAGTCCCACCACATGTTGAGCGCACCCGACGCTCCCGCGCCCAGCGCGATGAACAGGATCGAGGCCAGCGCCACCATCGGATGCACCGCCACCGGCGCGGCCAGCAGCCCCACCAGCGCAGTGAAGACCACAAGCGACATGACACGCGGCTTGAGCAGCGCGACGTAATCGCCGAAGCCCGCCTCCGTGGCCCCTTCATTGGCGCGGATGTCGCTCACGTCGGTTCTCCCTCACGACCCGCGCCGGCGGATGCGCAGCGCACCGCCGGCGGGCCGAAACGTCGTTCAGTTGGCGGCGGCAGTATCGACCTCGCGCGGGGTGCCGCCGTACTGCTCGATGGCGCGGTCGAGCCAGGCCTCATACTCCTCCTCGCTGACCACCTTCACGGTGATCGGCATGTAGGCATGGTTGATGCCGCACAGCTCGGAGCACTGGCCGAAATAGATGCCTTCCTCCTCTGCCGCGAACCACAGCTCCGCGAGCCGGCCCGGAATGCCGTCCTGCTTGACGCCGAAGGCAGGAATCGTCCACGCGTGAATCACGTCGGCCGCCGTCACCTGCACCACCACCGTCTGATTGACCGGAACGACCATCGCGGTGTCGGTCGCCAGCAGGTAATGCTCATCGCTATAGCCGTGCTCGGCCAGTTCGTCACGCTCCAGCATGAAGCTGCCGAACTCGAACTCGTGGTCGGGGTACTCAT
>PWLT01000133.1 GCA_003558415.1 Hyphomicrobiales bacterium | reverse complement strand
GCCGCGCGGCTTCCTCGTTGTCGCCCTCTTCCAGCGCGGCGCGGGCGCGGTCGAAATCGGCGCGCTCGAGGCCGCCCCGCCGCTGGGCGGCGAGGCGCCTCAGCGTGGTCTGGGCCAGCCCGCGCCCGCCGAGGAAACCGGCGAGTCGGCGCCGCTGCTCGCTGAGAGCGAACGCGCAGATTTCGACCGCGCCCGCGCCGCGCTGGAAGAGGGCGACAACGAGGAAGCCGCGCGGCTCTTCGCGCAGTTCACCGAGACCTATACCGGCGGGCCGCTTGCCCCGGAGGCGTATTTCCTGCGCGGCCAGGCGCATTCCCGGCTGGGGGAGACAAGCCGCGCGGCGCGTGCCTGGCTCGACAGTTTCAACGCCGCGCCGGATGGCGAGCGCGCGGCGGAGGCGCTGCTGCGCCTTGGCGGCGCGCTGGCCGAGCTGGGCCAGACCGAGGAGGGCTGCCTGATGCTGGGAGAGGTCGGGCATCGTTTCCCGGACTCCCCGCTGGCCGCCGAGGCCGCGCAGGAGCGCGAGGCATTGTCCTGCCCGTAAGCCCGGACAGCCATGGATGACCAGAGCGATCACCGCCGTGATGACGACGCGCCCGCGCTGGCGCCAGAGCGCGCGCTTGAGCGGGGGCTGAAACAGGCATTCGGCGCCACGCTGCCCGAGGCGCTGGGCGTTGCGCTCTCGGGGGGCGGGGATTCGGTGGCGCTTCTGGTGCTGCTTGCCGATTGGGCGGCCCCGCGCGGGGTTCGGCTGCGGGCGGTGACCGTGGATCACGGCTTGCGGCCGGGCTCGGCGGCGGAGGCGGAAGACTGCGCCCGGCTCTGCGCGCGGCTGGGCGTGGCGCATGACCTGCGCCGCTGGCAGGGCTGGGACGGGCGCGGCAATCTTCAGGACGCGGCGCGGCGCGCCCGGCAGGCGCTGATCGCGGACTGGGCCGCCGAGCATGGGCTGGGCGGGGTCTGCCTTGGCCATACACGCGACGATCAGGCCGAGACGGTGCTTATGCGCCTGGCGCGCGGATCGGGGGTGGACGGGCTGTCGGGCATGGCGCCTGAGCGGGTCGCGCATGGGGTGAGTTGGCTGCGACCGTTGCTTTCGGTGTCCCGCGCGGCGCTGCGCGCGCTGCTCATGGCGCGCGGGATCGGCTGGGCCGAGGATCCCTCGAACACCGATCGACGGTTTGCGCGCGTGCGTGCACGTGCCGCACTGGCCGAACTCGGCGCGCTGGGGATCACCGCCAGGAGGCTGGCCGAGACCGCCGCGCGCATGGCCTCCGCGCGCTCTGCACTCTCAACCTGCGTGGTGGAGGCGGCGGGGCGGCTGTGCCGCGTCGAGGCGGGCGATGTGGTGATCGACGCGGGCGGTCTGGCGGCGCTGCCCGAGGAGACACGTGAGCGGCTTCTTGCGCAGGCGCTGCGCTGGGTCGGGCGGCGTGACTACCCGCCGCGCCGCGCCGCGCTGCGCCGTGCGATTGGCGCCTTGCAGGGGGCGGGCTGCACCACCCTTCATGGCTGTGTGCTCAGTCGCCACGGCGATGTGTTGCGACTCACGCGCGAGTGGCAGGCGGTGCGCGCGCTGCGCGTGGCCCCCGGTGAATTGTGGGACGGGCGCTGGCGGCTGGGGCCGCCCGACGGGGAAACCGCGCAGGAGGTGGCGGCGCTGGGGCCGCAGGGTTTGGCGCAGCTTGCGCACCGTTGCGCGGATCGGCTGCATGGCGGGCCGGGGGATGCCTCCGGCGGGGATATTTCTGCGAAGAAGACGGGAGCTGCGCGAGACTTCGGGCGCCGCGGCGCGGGATGGCGTGGCAGCGGGCTGGAGCGGCGCACGCTTCTGGCGCTGCCCGGGTTGTGGTGCGGCGAGCGGCTTCTGGCGGTGCCGCTCAACGGCTGGCCGGGGTTCGAATGCCGGGTGTCAGAGCGCCCCTGTGCGGCGGATTTTCACGCATCGCTGTTATCGCATTGATCCCCGGGCGCATATCCTTATCTTAAGGGAGATGCATTCAGGCCCCGAGTGACGCGGGCCGTGACACGAAGGAGACCCCCTTGGGCAATCTGCGCAACATCGCATTCTGGGTCGTGCTGTTTCTGTTGATGCTGGCGCTGTTCAACCTGTTCAGCAACGGGCAGACGACCACCAATGCGCGCAGCATCTCGTATTCGGACTTCGTCCAGCGCGTCGATCAGGGCGAGGTGGCGCAGGTCACGCTCGATGGCGAGAACGTAACGCTGCGCTCGCTGGACGGGCAGCAGTATTCGACCGTCAAGCCCGATGGCGTGGATCTCACCGACCGGCTGCTCGCCGCGAATGTGGATGTGGAGGTTCGCCCGCAGCAGACCTCGGGGTTCCTCTCCGCGCTCGGGCTGTGGCTTCCCTTCCTCGTGCTTATCGCGATCTGGTTCTATTTCATGAACCGCATGCAGGGCGGCGGCAAGGGCGGCGCCATGGGCTTCGGCAAGTCCAAGGCAAAGCTGCTGACCGAGAAGTCGGGGCGCGTGACCTTCGACGAGGTCGCGGGCATCGACGAGGCCAAGGAGGAGCTCGAGGAGATCGTCGAGTTCCTGCGCAATCCGCAGAAATTCTCGCGCCTGGGCGGGACGATCCCCAAGGGCGCGCTGCTTGTCGGCCCGCCGGGGACCGGCAAGACGCTGCTGGCGCGCGCCATCGCGGGCGAGGCCGGGGTGCCGTTCTTCACGATTTCGGGGTCGGATTTCGTCGAGATGTTCGTGGGCGTCGGTGCCTCCCGCGTGCGCGACATGTTTGAGCAGGCCAAGAAGAACGCCCCCTGCATCGTCTTCATCGACGAGATCGACGCGGTGGGCCGCTCGCGCGGGGCCGGCTATGGTGGCGGCAATGACGAGCGCGAACAGACGCTCAACCAGCTGCTCGTCGAGATGGACGGCTTCGAGGCCAATGAGGGTGTGATCATCG
>PWLT01000137.1 GCA_003558415.1 Hyphomicrobiales bacterium | reverse complement strand
CTGGAGGACGAGATGGTCGCGGGTTTCTCCGGGCTGCTCTCGGCGCAGACGATGTTTCCGGTGCTCTCGCCCGACGAGATGGCCGGACATTACGGCGAGAACGATGTCAGCCGCGCGGTGCGCCAGGGCCTGATCACCGGCCCGGGCGGCGCGTGGGACATCATCGCCGGGCGCGTCGCCGCGATCCCCGAATATGCCGAGGGGTTTGATGCGGTGTATCCGCATATCGCCGCCGGTGAGCCGATCGGCTTCACCGACATCTCCGACGCCATCGCCGCCTTCATCGCCTTCGAGTGGCGCGCCGATGACAGCCCGTTCGACCGTCACCTGCGCGGCGAGGAACCGCTGCGCGGCGCGGCCGAACGCGGCATGGCGCTGTTCTATGGCGAGGCGGGCTGCGCGGGCTGCCATGCGGGCCCGTTCCAGACCGATCACGGTTTTCACGCCATGGGCCAGCCGCAGCTCGGGCCCGGCAAGGCGGAGCGCTTCGAAACCCATCAGCGCGACACCGGGCGCGGCCGCGTCACCGGGCGCCCGCAGGACGCCTACGCCTTCCGCACCCCGTCCTTGCGCAATGTCGTGCATACCGGCCCGTGGGGGCATGCGGGCGCTTTCGCCGATCTCCGCGCTTTCCTGAACCATCATTTCGATCCCGTGGCGGGGCTTGAACGCTACACGCCGCAGGCGGTGCTGCCCGCGCTGGAGGCCGGGCCGGATGACTGGGCAATCATGAACGACCCCGATGAGCGCGCAGCCATCGCCGCGGCAGTGCGGCACCCGCCGCAGACGCTGAATGAGGCGGAGATCGACGCGCTGCTGGCCTTTCTCGACGCGCTTACCGACCAGGGCGCGCTCGACGGCCGGCTGGGCATTCCTGACGCGGTGCCAAGCGGTCTGCCGGTGGAGCGTTGACCCGCCCTGCCCCGCCAGACCAATGCGGGCATGGCGGCTATAGCGGGTTGCGTTGGATCGGACTCATACAGCTCCGACCAGAGGGCATGCGGCCGCCCGAGCTGGGCGTGGATGCGCCCGCCGTCGTGCCGGAGGCACGCCTGCGGCGTGACGGAGCGGGCGGGCGCATGCCCGGGCCGCGAGCGGCCCGGGCGAGGTGAAACCGATCAAACGCAACACGCATAGGACCTGCCCGCATTGCCGCAGGCGGCGCGCTGCTCTCACCGCTGATCCGTGAAATCCTGCGGCGCGATCCGGTGCCGCCGGTTGATCTCCATGGGCATCCAGCCCGTCACCTGCCCCTCGGGCCAGCGGATCCGCAGCTCCGCCGCCCCGGCGGTGCCGAGCCCGAAATGCAGCGGCCCGGCCTGACCGCCCGCGTGCCCCCCGCCTACGGTAATCTCCTGGCGCTGCACCCGCCCACCCGCTCGCAGTTCCACCCAGGCGCCGACAGCGCGGGTATTGGCCCCGGCCTTGCGTGGCTCCACCTGAATCCAGTTTCCGGCATGGGGGGTGCGGTTTTCCCAAATCTCCATCGGCGCACGGCGGTTGACCACCACGATGTCGAGCAGACCACTGCGGTTGAGATCGGCCAGCGCCGCGCCGCGCGCGCGGTCGGTCGTGGCGATGCCGGCCGTATCGGCATACTCCGTGAAGCTGCCGTCGGATTTCTGCATCAGCAGGTTGTTGGGGTCGCGCATGGCGTTCGAGGGCATCTGATCGACATTGCCCTTGGCGATGAAGAGATCAGCGCGGCCACTATTGTCGATATCGCCGAACTCGGCATGCCAGCCGGTGGCCGGGCGGCCATCATCGCCGATGAAGGGGCGCTGCGCATAGGTTCCCATCTCGAATGGCGCGTTGCGCAGAGCGCCGTCGCCCTCGTTGAGCTGCAGGAGCTGATCGCCCATCGAGGTGAGCATGACATCCGGGTAGCCGTTGCCGGTGATGTCGCGACTGGCGATGCCCATACCCCACAGCGAGATCTCGGGCCAGCCGTCGGCGGCGTCCAGCGGGCGCATCTCGTCAAGGCGCCACATCTCCTCATGGCCGTCGCGCACATAATAGTGCCGATCGTTGGATATGCGCAGATCCTGCCGCCCGCTGCGCGTCCAGTCCGAAAACAGCATCGACAATGCGCAATAGCCCGGCGATAGCGCGATGGGCGCCACGAACCCCCGACCCCCGCGCTTGAGGTCGGGGCGATGCAACTCATTGTCGTCGCAGGCCATGAAGGGTCCGTCCGGGTCGTCGCGGTCGACATAGTTGCCCACGGCCAGCGTGGGCCAGCGCGCGCCCGGCTCCCATGTGGCGGCAAAGGCGCTCGACCAGCCGTTTCCGCGGTGAAAGCCCCATTCCGCGGTTGCATCGGAGAACCGGCAATCGCCCTCACCGCGCAGCAACAGGTTCGGCCCCACCCGCAGCACTGCAAGATCAAGGATACCGTCGCCGTCAATGTCCAGCGGATAGGCCCCGGTCACGCCGGTCAGTTCGGCGATCTCGCCAAGTTCAAAGGCAGGCAGTGCGCCCGGTGCCGGGGTGACATTGCGAAACAGCCGCGCGGGCGCCTCGCCTCCGGCGACGAAGAGCGACGGAAAGCCCGAACCATTGCAGTCGAACACCGCCACCCCGCCGCCCACGAAATGCTCCCAGCCGCCCGAATAAACATGCGCCACGGGCAAGGCTGTAGAGCGGTCGGCAAAGACCGGCGCCTCGGCCGCGAGCGGCGGCGCGAGCGCGCCCGCCAATGCGACGGCGAGCACCCCGGCCCGGCTCATTGCGCGGCCATGTCTCGCCTGGCGCCGAGCAATCCCTCGGTAACCTCCGAGAGCGCCAGCGCCGCCGCGCCATGGGCCCAGAGCAGATCGCCCCAGGCGTGGATCTCGATCTCGGGCTTCGGGCGGCCGGTATCGAGCACCAGCGCCTCCATCTCCGCCAGCATGTCGGAGGCATAGAGATAGTCGTAGCGCATCCGCTCG
>PWLT01000255.1 GCA_003558415.1 Hyphomicrobiales bacterium | reverse complement strand
TCGAGGAACGGCCGCCGAGCTTTCTGCGCAATACCGGGCTGGGCTGGGTCACGGCCGAATACGGAATGCTGCCGCGTGCGACCAATACGCGCAACCGTCGCGAGGCGGCAAGCGGCAAGCAGACCGGAAGAACCGTGGAAATTCAACGGCTTATAGGTCGGTCGCTGCGCGCGGGCATCGACCGTTCGGCTTTGGGGGAGCGTCTGATCACGATCGATTGCGATGTTCTGCACGCCGATGGCGGCACGCGTTGCGCGGCCATCACCGGCGGCTGGGTGGCGTTGCGGCTGGCGGTGAACAAGCTGCTGGAAAGCGGCGAGATCGCGAGCGACCCGATCACGGACCATGTCGCGGCGGTGAGTTGCGGCATTTATGCGGGGCAGCCCGTGCTCGATCTCGATTATGCAGAGGACAGCATGGCCGGGGTCGACGGGAATTTCGTGTTGACAGGCGCTGGCCAGCTCATCGAGGTGCAGATGTCTGCCGAAGGCGCCACGTTTTCGCGCGAGCAGTTGGACAGCTTGCTCGAAATGGCCGGATCGGGCACCGCCTCACTTGTCGAGGCACAGCGCGAGGCCGTCGGATGAGCGGTATCGCGATCGGCGCACGGCTTCTGGTGGCCACGCACAACCGGGGCAAACTGGAAGAGATCGCGCATCTGCTGGAACCTTACGGCGTCACCTGCGTGGGCGCCCAGGAGATGGGGCTGTCCGTACCGGAGGAGACCGCCGACAGCTTTGCCGGCAATGCCCGCCTCAAGGCGCTTGCGGCAGCGAGGGCCATCGGGTTGCCGGCGCTGGCCGATGATTCCGGGCTGTGCGTGGAGGCGCTTGGCGGGTCGCCCGGGGTACATACGGCTGATTGGGCGGAAACTCCGCTGGGCCGTGATTTCGAACTGGCAATGCGGCGAGTGCACCGTGAGCTGGAGAGCAGTGGGGCGCCCGAGCCCCACCGAGCACATTTTTGCTGCGCCCTGGTGCTTGCGAGCCCCGACGGTCGATCCGAGGTGTTCGAGGGCGACGTTGCGGGCCGGATCGTCTGGCCGATGCGCGGTGACAAGGGGCATGGCTACGATCCAATCTTTCAACCGGACGGGTATGATGTGACATTTGCGGAGATGGATCGGTGGGAGAAGAACCGCATCAGCCATCGCGGGGCCGCGTTCGACAAGCTGATTGCCGCTGTCGAGGCGCGATGATCCGGGAACCCCTTTGGCGGGGTGCGCGTGTTGCGCGCCTGATGTTGCGGGCGGGTTGAGCGGATGCAGGACTGGCAACTGGGCGGTTTCGGACTCTACGTGCATTGGCCGTATTGTCAGGCCAAATGCCCGTATTGCGACTTCAACAGCCATGTTGCGAGCGATATCGACCACGCGCGCTGGCGCAGGGCCTTCGTGGCCGAGATTGCGCGGGTGGCGGGTGAACTCGAAGGCCGGGTGCTCAATTCGATCTATTTCGGGGGCGGAACGCCGAGCCTTATGCCGCCCAAGTTGGTGGGTGCGGTGCTTGATGCGGCCTCCGACGCCTGGCCGCTGGCGAATGACATCGAGATCAACCTCGAGGCGAACCCGAGCTCGGTTGAGGCTGGGCGGTTCCAGGGATATCGTTGCGCGGGGGTCAACCGGGTATCTTTGGGGGTTCAGGCGCTCAATGATGCCGATCTTCGCCGGCTTGGGCGATTGCACAGTGCGCGCGAGGCCATTGCGGCGGTCGAACTTGCACAGGCGGTGTTCGAGCGCGTCAGCTTCGACCTCATCTATGCGCGGCAGAATCAGGGGCTGAATGACTGGCGGGAGGAGCTTGGACAGGCGCTGGCGCTCGCTCCGGGGCATCTGTCACTGTACCAATTGTCGATCGAGCCGGGGACGGCCTTCGGTGCACGCTTTGCCGCCGGTGGCCTTCGCGGGCTGCCGGATGAGGAGCTCGGGGCGATGCTTTATGAGGAAACGCAAGAGATGTGCGCCTCAGCGGGGATGTCAGCCTACGAGATCTCGAATCACGCAGGGCCTGGCAATGAGTCGCGCCACAATCTGATCTATTGGCGCTATGGGGATTTTGCCGGAATCGGCCCGGGTGCACATGGGCGAATCACTCTGCACACGGGGGAACGATTCGCGACGGAATCCACGCGAGTGCCGGGGGACTGGCTCGATCAGGTCGAGACCCGAGGCTCCGGCGTCTGCGCGGCGACGCATCTTGTACCGAGGGAGCAGGCAGAGGAGTACCTGATGATGGCGCTGCGACTGAGCGAGGGGGTGGATCCGGCCCGATATGCTGCGCTTGCGGGCGCGCCACTGGATTCGCAGGCCATTTCGCGGCTGTCCCAGCTCGGACTCATTCGATTTGCGGACGGCCACTTGCAGGCGACGCCGGAGGGGAGGCTGGTTCTCAATTCCGTCATCCGCGAGCTTCTGACGACGGATTGAGGGGTATCACCTAACCGAGGAGAGCACCTGACAAAGCTGGTCGAGCTGTTCCAGCGAGCTATAGCGGATGGTCATGCGCCCGTCGCCGGATTCGGGGCTGTGATCGATCACCACGCTCATCCCCAATGTCGCAGAGAGATCCTGTTCGAGCACGCGGGTGTCGGCGTCCTTCTCGCTTGCGGTGCTGGAGGTGCGGCGGCGTTTGGGTGCATCGGGCTTGCGGGCCAGGGATTCGGCCTGGCGAACAGAGAGTCCGCGCGCGATGACCTGGCGCGCCAGGCTGATCGGATCGGCCGAGGTGATGAGGGCGCGCGCGTGGCCTGCGCTCAGTTTGCCGTCGCGCAGATATTGCTGAACCTCGTCGGGCAGTTGCAGAAGACGCATCAGATTGGCGATGTGGCTGCGGCTCTTGCCAAGGGCTTCGGCGAGTTTTTCCTGCGTGTGACCGAAACGCTCCATGAGCTGGCGGTAACCGAGCGCCTCCTCGACGGGGTTGAGGTCGGCGCGCTG
>PWLT01000130.1 GCA_003558415.1 Hyphomicrobiales bacterium | reverse complement strand
GCCCCGAGCAGCACCAGATAGGTGAGCCTTCCGAAATCGTCTGCGGTCATTCAACCCCCGGCATGGTTGAGGCGAATGTAGGCGCTGGCGCGGAACCTGTCAGCACCCTCAGCCCGCCACAAGGCCGATATTGCGCACCCCGTCGATCACGAACTGGACAGACAGTGCCGCCAGCAGCATGCCCAGAAGGCGGGTGATCACCAGCGTCCCCATCCGCCCTAACGCGCGCTCGAGCAGCCCGGCGGAGAGAAACAGCGCGAAGGCCAGCGCAACCACCGCAATCATGACCAGATGCACCGTCAGAATCCCGATCCAGTCGCCCTGCACCTGCCCCGCAAGCAGGATCATCGAGGCCATCGCTCCGGGTCCGGCGATCAGCGGCATGGCCAGCGGAAACACCGACGGGTCGTCGCTGTGTTCGTCCTCGGCCTCGGATTCGGCCCGGTGCTCGCGCCGGCGGGTGCGACGCTCGAACAGCATGTCGAGCGCGGTTAGGAACAGCAGGATCCCCCCGGCGATGCGAAAGGCGGGCATCGAGATGCCGATGAAGGCCAGAACCCCCTCGCCCGCCAGCCCGAAAAGCGTCAGCAACCCCACCGAGATCACGCAGGCGCGCAGCGCGATCGCCCGGCGCGCCGCGGGTGAGCGCCCCTGCGTGAGCGCCACGAAGATGGGCGCAAGCCCGATCGGGTCAATGACCACGAAGAGCGTGACGAAAACCGTGACGATGAAGGCCAGTTCCATCCCGCTCACCTCCGCCCCGCCGGCCCCCGATCGCGCGCCCGCAGATTCTTCTTCGTCAAAATATCCCCGCCGGAGGCATCCGCCACCCGGCCACCGGGCGCCCCGCCCCGGCAAGGGCGGCGCGGCTTACCCCTCCTGCGCGGCCTCCAGCCGCTCCTGCGCGGCGAGCCAGAGCGCCTCGGCGCGGTCGATCCCCTCCATCACCTCGGCGTATTTCTTCTGCCATGTCGCGGCCTGATGCGCCATCCCCGGCGCGTAAAGCTCCGGATCCGCGAGCTTGGCGGCCAGCTTGTCGCGCATCGCGCCCAGCTTCTCGATGCGCGCCTCGCAGCGGCGCACCTCGGCGCGCAACTCCTGCAGCTCGCTGCGGCCCGCGCGCGCCCGTTCAGGCGCCGGTTTCCCGCGCGTCTTCGCACGACTGCGACTGTCTTCCGAGCCGGCGAGAAGCATGCGCCGATAGGCCTCCAGATCCTGCTCATAGGGCGCGACATGCCCGCCGCTGACCAGCCACAGGCGATCGGCCACAAGGCCGAGCAGATGCATGTCATGGCTGACCAGGATCACCGCGCCCGAATAGGCGGTCAGCGCCTCGACCAGCGCCTCGCGGCTCTCGATGTCGAGATGGTTGGTGGGCTCGTCGAGCAACAGCAGATGCGGCGCGTCGATGGTGGCCAGCAGCAGCGACAACCGCGCCTTCTGCCCGCCCGAGAGCTTGCCCACCGCAGTCTCGGCCTGCGCCGCGTGAAGCCCGAACCCCGCGAGCCGCGCGCGCAGCCGCGGCGGCGCCTCAGCGGGGCGCAGGCGCTGCACATGCTGCAGCGGGGTCTCACCAACATTGAGCTCGTCCACCTGGTGCTGGGCGAAATAGCCCACGCGCAGCTTCGCCGCCCGGGTGATGCGCCCGGCCTGTGGTTGAAGTTTATCGGCCAACAGCTTGGCAAGAGTTGATTTTCCCTCACCATTGCGACCCAGGAGCGCGATCCGGTCGTCCTGGTCGATGCGCAGGTTGAGATTGCGCAGCACCGGCGGGCCGCCATAGCCCACGGCGACATCCTCCAGCGCCAGGATGGGCGGCGAGAGCGCCTCGGGCTCGGGAAAGGTGAAGACCTGCCGGGCGGCCTCCTCGGGGGGCGTGATCGGCTCCATCCGCTCGAGCATCTTGATGCGCGACTGGGCCTGGGTCGCCTTGTTGGCCTGGGCGCGGAAGCGATCCACGAATTTCTGCAGATGCGCGCGCCGGGCCTCCTGCTTCTTGGCCTCGGCCGCCTGCCCGGCCCGCTTTTCGGCGCGGGTGCGCGCGAAGGTATCGTAATTGCCCTGATAGAGGGTGAGCTTGCGATTCTCCAGATGCAGTATGGCCCCCACGGCGCGGTTGAGCAGCGCGCGGTCATGGCTGATGATGATGACCGTATGCGGATAGCGCTGCAGATAGGCCTCCAGCCACAAGGCGCCCTCGAGGTCGAGATAGTTCGTCGGCTCGTCCAGCAGGAGCAGATCGGGCTGCGCAAAGAGCACGCCCGCCAGCGCCACGCGCATGCGCCAGCCACCCGAGAAATCCGAACAGGGCCGGCGCTGCGCCTCGGCGTCGAATCCCAGCCCCTTGAGGATCGCGCTGGCGCGCGCCTCGGCCGACCAGGCGTCGATATCGGCAAGCCGCGTCTGCACTTCGGCGATGCGGCCCGGATCCTCCACATGACCCGCCTCGGCCATCAGCGCAGCGCGTTCGCTGTCGGCGGCGAGAACCGTGTCGAGCAGCGAGGTCGCGGATGAAGGCACCTCCTGCGCCACGCCGCCGATGCGTGCGCGCGACGGCAGGGTGATGCTGCCGCCCTCCAGCGCCAGCTCGCCACGGATCAGGCGGAACAGCGTCGTCTTGCCGGTGCCGTTGCGCCCGACGAGCCCGACCTTGTGGCCGGTGGGAATCATCGCCGAGGCGCGCTCGAACAACCGCGTGCCCTCGACCGAATAGGAGATCTCTGAGATGCTCAGCATCCGCCTGACCTGCCCGATCGGCGCGGGCCCGTCAATCGGGCGATTGGCGGCTTTTCATCGCCCGGACCCCATGCTAGCAGGACGCCGGTTTACGCGGGCGGCAAGGGCCGCCCCGATACAACGAGAGGCATATACGCATGGCGACCGAACGCACGCTGTCCATCATCAAGCCCGACGCGACCGAACGCAACCTGACCGGGCG
>PWLT01000034.1 GCA_003558415.1 Hyphomicrobiales bacterium | reverse complement strand
CGGCGCCAGCAGCGCCGCCACAACCGCCGAGGGGATCACCAGGGTGCCCATCATCGGCACCGAGAGGACATTGGCGAGCAGGCCGTATTCGGCGATGCGGTTGAAATGCGCTGCTGCCACCGGCGCGGTTGTGACCCCCGCCACGAAGGAGCAGACCACGAGGGCGAAGACCGGCGCGCTCCAACGCGGGAGCCGCGACCCCGGGATGCGCGCGTCGCGCAGGATCGAAAACACCGCCACAAGCGCCGTCGTCGCGGCGAATGACATCTGGAATCCGGCCGTGGTCAGCGCCTCGGGGCGCAGCACCAGCAGGATCAGCGCCGCGATCGCCACCGAGCGCAACGAGATCGCACGGCGGTCTGCGAGCACAGCGACCAGCATCACGAAGACCATGACGAACGCGCGCTGCGTGGCCACATTGCCGCCCGAGAGCGCCAGATAGAAGGCCGCCGCGCCCAGCGCCACCAATGCGGCCAGTTTCTTGGTGTTGATGCGCAGCGCCAGCGGCGGGACCAGCGCGAGGCCGTAGCGCATCGCGGCAAAGACGAATCCGGTGAGTAGCCCCATGTGCAGCCCGGAAATCGCCAGCAGATGCGCGAGGTTCGAGCCGCGAAGATCGTCCAGCGTATCACGCCCGATCCCGGAGCGGTCCCCGGTGAGCACCGCCGCGGCGAAGGCGCCGGGTTCCCCGGGCACCTGCGTCTGGACGGTTTGCGAGATGTGCATGCGCAGCCGGTCGATGGCGAGTGCGGCGCCGGCACGCTCGGCGGGGGCGAGCTTGAGCACCGGGGTGCGTGTATAGCCCACGCCCCCCAGCCGGTCGAACCAGGCGAGACGGCGGAATTCGAACCCGCCGGGTTCAACCGGCCCGCCCGGCGGCGACAGATGGCCGGTCAGCATGACCCGCATTCCCGGCACCGGGTTCAGGAATTCCTGATCGCCATGCAGCGAGACGCGCACCCGCTGCGGCGTGCGGGCCGGGTCCATCCCCTCAAGCACCACCTCGTCGAGCGTTAGCCGCCGCGCGTCGGAGAGCGAGCGATCGATCTCAATGATCCGCCCCTCAATGGCGCCGTAGAAATGCCACTCCAGCACCGGGGCGGCGACCATATGCGCGCGCGCCCCGGCAAGCACGAGCCCCGCGGCCACCAGCGCCGAAGCAACCGCCAGGGGCTGCCACAGCCTCGGTCCGCGCCAGCCCAGCAGCGCCAGCACCACGACGGCCAGACTGACGAGCGCCCATTGCGCCGCCGAGGGCTCGCGCGGCAGCGTGAAATAGGCGCCGATGCCGATGGCGAGACAGACCGGCACGAAGGGAAACAGCCGCCCCCGCGCCGCCGCGAGCGCCTCCAGCGGATGGCCGAGCCCGCGCCGCACTCTTGCCCTCCCCCCGGTGATTGCCTAGACCACGCGCAACGCTATCTCCGGTAGGGTTTCCGAAAGGTTAATCCGGCCGGAACGCAAGACCCGGACCACCGCCAGGAGGCCCATCCAGAATGTCTCAATCCGCTCAAGGCCGCCCCGACTCCGACGTGCCGGTGGTGACGCGCTTTGCGCCCTCGCCGACGGGGTTTCTGCATATCGGTGGCGCGCGCACGGCGCTGTTCAACTGGCTCTATGCGCGCGGAAGGGGCGGACGCTTCCTGCTGCGCATCGAGGATACCGACCGCGCCCGCTCCACGCCCGACGCCACGCAGGCGATCCTCGACGGGCTGAGCTGGCTCGGACTCGATTGGGACGGCGAGGCGGTCAGCCAGGCGGCCGGCGCAGGGCGTCACGCCGAGGTGGCGCGTGAGATGCTCGCGCGCGGGGCTGCTTACAAGTGCTTTTCCACACCTGAGGAGATCGCGGCCTTTCGCGAGGCCGCGAAGGCCGAGGGCCGCTCGACGCTGTTTCACAGCCCCTGGCGTGAGGCCGACCCGGCCACGCATCCCGACGCGCCCTATGCCATCCGCCTCAAGGCCCCGCGCGAGGGTGAGACCGTGATCGACGACGCGGTGCAAGGCAGGGTACGTTTCGCCAACGAGCAGCTCGACGACATGGTTCTGCTGCGCGCCGACGGCACGCCCACCTACATGCTCGCCGTGGTGGTGGACGACAACGACATGGGCATCACCCATGTGATCCGCGGCGACGATCACCTCAACAATGCCGCGCGGCAGGCGCTGGTCTATCAGGCGATGGGCTGGCCGCTGCCGGTCTTCGCGCATATCCCGCTCATCCACGGGCCGGACGGCAAGAAGCTCTCGAAACGCCACGGCGCGCTCGGGCTCGAGGAATATCGCGCCATGGGCTATCCGGCCGCCGCGATCCGCAACTATCTGGCGCGGCTGGGCTGGAGCCATGGCGATGACGAATTCTTCACAGACGTGCAGGCGCTGGAATGGTTCGACCTTGACGGGATCGGCCGCGCGCCGGCGCGGCTCGACCTGAAGAAGCTCGATCACCTCTCGGGGCTGCATATCGCCGCCGCCGAGGATGCTGCGCTGCTGCATGAATTGGAGGATTGGCGCGTCGCCACAGGCGCCGGAGCCTTCAATGAGACGCAGCGTCAGGGCCTGCTCAAGGCCATGCCGCTGCTCAAGGAGCGCGCCAAGACTTTCCCGCAACTTGTTGAAAAGGCGAATTTCGTGCTGGATTCGCGGCCGATCGAGCCGGACGAGAAAGCGGCGAAGGCGCTGGATGCGGTATCCCGAGGTATACTGAGCGAATTGACGCCGCACCTGCAAGGTGCTAGCTGGAACCGCCACGAACTGGAGGCGGTGGTCGCCCGTCTGGCCGAGGCACACGGGCTGGGTCTCGGCAAGCTCGCGCAACCGCTCAGGGCGGCGCTGGCGGGGCGAACCGTATCGCCCAGCGTGTTCGACATGATGCTGGTGATCGGCCGGGAGGAAACGATCGCCCGGATCGAGGACGCGACGAACTGAAGGATCCCGACCTGCGCGCGGGCCGGGAACTGCAACGCAATCGGCCCGCGCTGGCGGCCTTTGAGGAAAGGGAGTGACATGGCGGAAGGGAACAAACCCGGCGCGACGCTGAGCTTCGACGGCAAGACCCTCGATCTGCCGATCTACTCGCCCACGGTGGGGCCGGACGTGATCGACATCCGCGCGCTCTATGCCGAGGGCGGGATCTTCACCTATGATCCCGGCTACACCTCGACGGCATCGTGCGAATCCACCATCACCTATATCGATGGCGACAAGGGCGAGCTGCTCTATCGCGGCTATTCCATCGACGAGCTGGCCGAGAAGTCGCATTTCCTCGAAGTGTGCTTCCTGCTGCTCTACGGCAATCTGCCAACCGCCGAACAGCTCGAGGATTTCGAGCTGCGCGTCACCCGCCACACGATGCTGCACGAGCAGATGCAGAACTTCTTCCGCGGCTTCCGCCGCGATGCGCATCCGATGGCCACGATGGTCGGCGTGGTCGGCGCGATGAGCGCCTTCTATCACGATTCGACCGACATCAACGACGCCTGGCAGCGCGAGGTCGCCGCGATCCGCATGATCGCCAAGATGCCCACCATCGCCGCCTGGGCCTACAAGTATTCGATGGGCCAGCCCTTCATCTACCCGCGCAACGATCTCGACTACGCGTCGAACTTCCTGCGCATGTGCTTTGCGGTTCCGGCCGAGGAATACGAGGTCAACCCGATTCTCAGCCGCGCGATGGACCGCATCTTCACGCTCCATGCCGATCATGAGCAGAACGCCTCGACCTCGACGGTGCGGCTGGCGGGCTCTTCGGGGGCCAATCCGTTCGCCTGCATTGCCGCGGGCATTGCCTGCCTGTGGGGGCCCGCGCATGGCGGCGCCAATCAGGCCTGCCTGGAGATGCTGCGCGAGATCGGCACGGTCGACCAGATCCCCGAATACATAAAGCGCGCCAAGGACAAGGACGACCCGTTCCGCCTGATGGGCTTCGGCCACCGGGTCTACAAGAATTTCGACCCGCGCGCCAAGGTGATGAAGGAAAGCGCCGACGAGGTGCTGGGCCTGCTGGGCATCGAGAACAACGAGACCCTCAAGATCGCCAAGGAACTCGAGCGCATCGCGCTGGAGGACGAGTATTTTGTCGACAAGAAACTCTACCCGAATGTGGATTTCTACTCGGGCATCATCCTCGATGCGATGGGCTTTCCCACCGCGATGTTCACGCCCATCTTCGCGGTCTCGCGTACCGTGGGCTGGATATCGCAATGGAAGGAGATGATCGCCGATCCGACACAAAGGATCGGTCGTCCGCGCCAGCTTTATGTGGGGGCCACACGGCGCGACTATATCGAGGTGGAAGACCGCTGAGCGCACGATTTTCGTGCAGTCGCGGTGCTTCGCGACGCGCCCCGGCCCGTTCGGTCGGGGCGTTAGCGTTTTCGTGCGCGTGCAAGGCGCCGCGATCGCCGCTTTGGCTTTACCGGGGCGGGTGGCTGAAGTAGGCAGTGCCAGGGCAGAAGGGGGCAGCGATGCGGATTCTCGTGACCAATGACGACGGCATCAACGCGCCGGGTCTGGCGGTGCTGGAATCCATCGCCGCCGAGATCGCGGGCAAGGATGGCGAAGTCTGGACCGTCGCGCCCGCCTTCGAGCAATCGGGCGTGGCGCACAAGATCAGCTACACCCATCCGATGATGATCGCCAAGCTTGGCCCGCGCCGCTACGCGGCCGAGGGCTCGCCCGCCGATTGCGTGCTTGCCGGGCTCTATGACGTGCTGCATGGTGGGCGGCCCGATCTGGTGCTCTCGGGCGTCAATCGCGGCAACAACGCGGCCGAGAACGTGATGTATTCGGGCACAGTGGGGGGCGCGTTGGAGGCGGCGCTGCAGGGGCTGCCGGCGATCGCGCTGAGCCAGTATTTCGGACCCCGCACCGAGGATCTCTCCGACCCGTTCGAGGCCGCGATCGGACACGGCAGGGCGGTGGTGCGTACCTTGCTCGACAAGGGGCTGTGGGATGCGGGCGACTACCGGCTGTTCTACAATGTCAATTTTCCACCCCTCGGCGCCGAAGAGGTCAAGGGGATGCGCGTGACCACCCAGGGCTACCGCAAGGACACTTTTTTCGGGGTGGAGCCCCACATCTCGCCCTCGGGGCGCAAGTTCCTGTGGATCACCGGCGGGCCGCAGCATTTGCCCACGGCGCCGGGCACGGATGCGCATGCCAATCTCGACGGCTATATCTCCATCACGCCGATGCGCGCCGATCTGACCGCCCATGACGCGCTCGAGGCGCTGAAATCCCGGCTGGAGGTCTGATGGACGAGGCCGAGCGGAAGATGCGTTTCGTCTTCGCGATCCGCTCCAAGGGGGTGACGGATGACCGCGTGCTCAAGGCCATGGAGTCCATCGACCGCGGCGCCTTCGTGCGCGGATTGTTCGCCGAGCGCGCCTATGAGGACATGCCGCTGCCGATCTCCTGCGGGCAGACCATCAGCCAGCCCTCGGTGGTGGGGTTGATGACCCAGGCGCTGGAGCTGACCGGGCGCGAGAAGGTGCTGGAAATCGGCACCGGTTCGGGCTATCAGGCGGCTGTGCTCAGCCGTCTGGCGCGCCGGGTCTACACGGTGGAGCGCTATCGCCGCCTGGTGGCGGAGGCGCGCGAGACCCTGGCCGCGCTCGATCTGGTCAATATCACGGTGGTGCATGGGGATGGATCGCGCGGATTGCCCGATCAGGCGCCGTTCGATCGCATCATCCTGACCGCCGCGGCCGAGGATCCCCCCGGCCCGCTCTTGGCCCAGCTTCGCATCGGCGGTATCATGGTCGCGCCGGTCGGACAGTCCGACACGGTGCAGAGCCTGATCCGCGTGCGCCGGAACGAAACGGGGTTCGATTACGAGGAGCTGCGCGCGGTGCGCTTCGTGCCGCTCGTCGAGGGGCTCGGCGCGGAGTGAAGCGCGGGTGCATCGAGAATGGCCTGAAGTGACAAGGGGCCGCAGAGAATTGAGGATGAGAGCCATGATCCGGACCAAGGCCAGTTCCCGCCGCCGCACGCTCGGCGTATCCGTGGCGGCGCTGATGGCGCTGGGCGCCTGCGGCGACGGCGCGCTCGACTGGGATCTGCGCTCGACCGAGGCCTCGACCAGCGAGGCGGCGCGTCAGGCCACGCTGGACCGCCCGCGGCCAGATGAACGCGGCGTCATCAGCTATCCCGGCTATCAGGTCGTGGTGGCGCGGCGCGGCGAACAGGTGTCGGGCGTGGCGCAGCGGCTGGGGCTCGATGCCGAGGAACTCGCAAGGTTCAATGCGATCCCGGTCGAGACCGAGCTGCGCCAGGGCGAGGTTCTGGCGCTGCCGCGGCGGCTGGACGGGCCCACTGATACGCCCGCCGCCCCCGACAGCGGCATTGATGTGAGCGCCATCGCCGAGGGCGCGATCGAGCGCGCCGATGGTGCCGCGCAGCCGGCGGCACAGCCCGACGAGCCGGCGCGCGCCGACGGTCCCGAACCGATCCGCCACCAGGTGGTGCGCGGTGAGACGGCCTTTTCCATCGCGCGGCTCTACAATGTCTCGGCGCGCAGCCTGGCCGAGTGGAACGGGCTCGACGCCGACATGAGGGTGCGCGAGGGGCAGTTGCTGCTGATTCCGGTCGCAGAGGAGGCCGCCGAGGAAGCCGCCGCGCGCGACGAGGCCGAAACCGCGTCGGAGGAGACACCCCGGCCGGGCACGGGCTCGCCCACGCCCGAGCCGCCCAGCGCCTCCCAACCGCTGCCCGAGGACGATGCCGCGACGGCCGCCGCGCCCGAACTCCCCGACTCCCCCGAACTCGGCGCGGAGCGGGAGGGCGAGCGGGTTGAACCCGGTGATGGTGGCGTTCTGGATTTCCCACTTCAGGGGCGGATCATCCGCGAGTACCAGCCCGGCAGCAATGACGGCATCTCCATCGCCGCGGATGCGGGTACGCCGGTGCGCGCCGCCGCCGATGGAACCGTCGCGGCGATCACCGAGGACACCGACCAGATGCCCATCCTGGTGATCCGCCATGCCGACAACCTGTTGACGGTCTATGCCAATATCGAGGATATCCAGGTCGAGCGCGGCGCACAGGTGAGCCGCGGCGATACCATCGCCGCCGTGCGCGCGGGCGATCCGGCCTTCATCCATTTCGAGGTTCGCCAGGGTTTCGACAGCGTCGATCCGATGGATTACCTGCGCTGAGCGTATCGCCTCGGCGTGCCTGTTGCAGGCCGGGGGAGCCTCCGGCGGGGATATTTTGACGAAGAAGATGGACCGGGGTCTCGGCACCCCGCGCCGGAGCCGATTGCGGGGTTCAGGGGCGCCGTCGCCATGCGCTTGCGCGGCTGAGAGCGAGCCCCGCCAGGATCACGGCGAGCGCAATGAGGAATTGGGGCGGAAGTGTCTCGCCCAGCAGGGTGACGCCGAGGATGACCGACCAGACCGGGACATGGTAGTTGACCTGGGAAAGAAACCCCGGCCCGGCGGAACGGATCACCCGCACCAGGATGAGCGTGGCGAGCGCCGTTGGGCCGAGACCGAGATAGAGCAGCCCCACCAGCGCGATCGGCTCGTCCACGGGCAGGCTGGGTATCCCTTCGATGGCCAGCGCCAGCGGCACGATCATCACGCTGGCCGCCAGCAGCGCCCCCGCACTGAAGGACACCAGCGGTATCGGCGGCGCGCGGCGGGTGAAGATCGACCCGATCGCATAGCAGGCGGCCGCGCCCACGCAGGCGATCCGCGCGATATCTTCCAGCGCGGCCCCGGTGGTCGCGAAGACCTCGCCGCCGATCAGCAGCCCGACGCCGATCAGCCCCAGCACGAATCCTGCAACGCGCGCAGGGGTGAGCTGCTCGCCCGGTACGAAAACATGCGCCAGACCGATCACGAACAGCGGCACCGCCGCCATGGTGATGCCCGCAAACCCCGAGGTCACATGCTGTTGCCCCCAGGCAAGCAGGAAAAAGGGCAGGGCGTTGGAAAACAGCGCCATGGCGCAGACGAAGGCCCAGACCCGCCCGCTTCCCGCGCCCCGCAGCGGTGGGAGCCCGTGCCCGGTGGCGCGCGCAACAGCGTAAAGGGCGAGCGCGCCCAGCGCGATGCGCCCTGCGGCCACTGTCAGCGGGCCAAACCCCTCCAGCGCGAGCGCAACCCCCATGAAGGACGCCCCCCACACCATGCCGAGGGCGAGCACGAGGCTCCAGTCCAGCGGGGTCGGGGTTGTGAGTGGGGCGCTCATGGCCGTGGAAATCCAGGTGTCAGGAAGGGGGCGCGGCACCGCGCGCGCCCCCTTACGGGTCCGGTGAAGGCAGCCGCCCTTGTCAGTTGCGCGATTTGTCCACCATCTTGCCCGCCGAGATCCAGGGCATCATGGCGCGCAGCTTCTCGCCGACCTGTTCGATCTGATGTTCGTCATTGAGCCGGCGCGTGGCCTTGAACATCGGTTGGCCTACCGCGTTTTCCTGCATGAAATCGCGCACGAACTTGCCGGTCTGGATGTCGCTCAGCACCTCCTTCATGCGCCGCTTGGTCTCCTCACGCGGCAGGATGCGGGGGCCGGAGACATATTCGCCATACTCGGCGGTGTTGGAGATCGAGTAGTTCATGTTGGCGATGCCGCCCTCATAGATCAGATCCACGATCAGCTTGACCTCGTGGAGGCACTCGAAATAGGCCATCTCGGGCTCATAGCCGGCCTCGACCAGCGTCTCGAAGCCCATGCGGATAAGCTCCACGAGGCCGCCGCAGAGCACCGCCTGCTCACCGAAGAGGTCGGTTTCGCATTCCTGACGGAAATTGGTCTCGATGATGCCCGAGCGCCCGCCGCCTATGGCCGAGCAGTAGGACAGCCCAAGCTCCAGCGCGCGCCCCGAGGCGTCGTTGTCGACCGCGACCAGGCAGGGCACGCCGCCGCCCTTGACATATTCGGCGCGCACCGTGTGGCCCGGCCCCTTGGGGGCCATCATGATGACATCGACGCCCGGGCGGGCCTCGATCAGGCCGAAATGCACGTTGAGCCCGTGCGCGAAGGCGATGGCGGCCCCGTCGCGGATGTGGTCGTGGACGTGCTTGCGATAGGTTTCGGCCTGAAGCTCGTCGGGCATGGTGAACATCATCAGATCGCACCAGGCTGCGGCCTCCGAGATGCCCATCACCTTGAGCCCTTCGGCCTCGGCCTTGGCCGCCGATGGCGAGCCCTCGCGCAGGGCGACGGCAAGGTTCTTGGCGCCCGAGTCGCGCAGGTTGAGCGCATGGGCATGACCCTGGCTGCCATAGCCCAGAATCGCCACCTTCTTGTCCTTGATCAGATTGATATCGCAGTCGCGATCGTAATAGACGCGCATGTTGTTGCTCCTTGGCGGGTTGCGTGGATGCGCGCAAAATAGCCGAAGGGGCAAGAATTGGTGTTCGAATCGCAGTGGTTTTCGCTATTTTATGTGATATTCATGCGGTGTTCTTTGTTTTTCCGGAATGATCATGCGTATCGATGATATCGACAGACGGATCCTGCGCCAGCTTCAGGCCGCGCCCGATGATCCGGTGGCCGAACTCGCGGCGCGTGCCGGGGTGAGCCCTGCATCCTTCTCGCGTCGGCTGGAGCGGCTGCGCGCGCGGGGCATCCTCAAGGGGCAGGAGGCGCTGATCGACTGGCCTGCGCTGGGCTGGGCGGTGGAGGTGAGCCTGCGCTTTACCCTCGACAAGACCGATCCGCGCGCGTTCGACGAGTTCATCGCCGCCGCGCGCAAGGTGCCCGAGGTGCTGGAGATTCAGACCTTCCTGGGCCGGGTCGATGTGCGGCTTAACGTCATTGCGCGCGACATGGCGCATTATCAGGAGATTTATCGCAGCCGCATCCTGACCTTGCCGCATATCGCCGATATCGAGGCGCTGATGCATGTCGCGCGCATCAAGACCGAGGAGGGGTTGCCGCTGTGATCGTGGGTGAAACACCGGCCCGCCGGGGCTCCGATTGTTGCGCTCGCCCGCTTGTCGCGGCGGCTGCACCTACTGCGGACCTGCAGTCGATGGAAATGCCGATCCGGAGTTCATCCGTCCGATGATCGAGCTTGACGAGACCGACCGCGCCATTTTGCGCGCGCTCGTGGCCGATGCCACGCAAAGTGCGGGCGCGCTGGGGCGGCAACTGGGGCTCAGCCAGCCCGCCGCATGGCGCCGGATCCGGCGGCTGCATGAGAGCGGCGCGATCCGCGGACGGCGCGTGGTGCTCGACCGCGAGGCGCTGGGTTTCGGCGTGACGGTGTTTCTGGGCATCTCGCTCGCCGCCAAGGGGCGGGCAGGACTCGAGGATTTCGAGCGCGCCGTCTCCGCCATCCCCGAGGTGCAAACCGTCCAGCATGTGCTGGGCATCTATGACTACCGCCTGCGGGTCGTGGCGCGCGATCTGTCGGATTTCGAACGCGTTCTGCGCCGGCGGATCATGACATTGCCGGGGGTAGGGCAGGTGGATGCCAATGTCCTGCTCAGCGAGGAGCGCCGCCCCGGCCCGCTGGGCTGAACCGCGCTCACCCAGCCGGCACCTCACTGATGCGGCACTGCGGCAGCAGGCGCTCGACATCGGGGCCGCGGCAGAGTTCCGTTCCTTTCGTCGTGACCGCAGCTGCGGCCGCCGCCGTTCCCATGCGCAGCGCCTCGCTCATCGGCTGGCCGCGCGCAAGGGCAAGGGTGAAGCCGCCGGCAAAGCTGTCGCCCGCGCCCACGGCGCTGACCAGCTCGACGGTGGGTGGCGCGCATAGCAAGCGAAGCCCCTGAGCGTCCACCAGTACCGAGCCCTCCGCCCCGCGCGCGAGCACGACGACATGCGCGACTCTACGCGCCACTAGCCCGGCGGCGAAATCCACGCTTTCGCGCACGCTCTCCAATGTGGCGCCCGCAGCCGCATCACCCTCCGCCTGATCCATGCGCAGGACGTCCGGGCGGGCCTCACCGCCCCCGGACAGCACGGCATCGAGTGCCGCCCCCGATGTGTCAATCACAAGCCGCCTCCTGGACCCGAGGCGCGCGGCGAGCTCGGCGGGAAAACCGTCCGGAACTCCCGGTGGCTGGCTGCCGCTGAGCACGACGAGGCAGTCGCGCGGCGCGGCCTCGGCGATGGCTTCGAGCGCGGCTTCGGACTGCGCGGGCGGCCAGTGCGGTCCCGGCATCACGAAGCGGAACTGATCGCCCGAGGCGCTCTCATGAACCGCGAGGCTGTGTCGGGTCTGCCCATCGATGCCGAACCAAACCATGGGGACGCCTTCGGCCTCGAGCAATTCGGCCAGATGCGTGCCGATCCCGCCGCCAAGCGGTGCGAATGCCTGCGCGTCGCCGCCCATCCGGCGGATGGCGCGCGCCACGTTGATGCCGCCCCCGCCGGGTTCGCAGCTTGTCTCCTTGAGCCGCAGCTTCCGCCGGGCACCCATCTGCGGCACCACGCCGGTGAAATCGAGCGCGGGGTTGAGCGTGACAGTCAGAATCGGGGTCTGCTCCATGGCGCACTCCGCACTGCATCGCGGCAGAGTGACAGCACCGCGCCCCCGGCGCAATTGAAAGGGTGTGGGCCATCAGGTGTGCGCCTGCGCACATCTCTCATGCGCAGGCGGGGAATGGTGTGCCGCAGTGCAGCAGCCTAGGTGTCAGGCAGCAGACACAAGGAGCAGAACATGTCCGTCAATCTCGCGATCG
>PWLT01000100.1 GCA_003558415.1 Hyphomicrobiales bacterium | reverse complement strand
CGAAGCGGCTGATGGTCTGGTTGGGCGCAAAGCCCCGCTCGGCGTCCAGCTCCAGGGCGACATCAAGGGCCGCGTCCGTGCCGATCGCGACCAGCACATCCCGCGTCTGGTTCGCCTGGCGTTCGGCAATGTCGCGATGATCCGCGAGATAGGCCACCTTTGTGGCATCATCGAGAAAGTCGAGTTCCGGCAGCGCTGCGAGGAAGTGCTGCGTGGCGGAGGCGTCGTGATCGCGACTGAAGATGGCTTCCTGCAAGGTGATCTGGACCGAGGGATCAAGGGAGTCGAGCACCATCAGATGGCTGGCATGCTCGGGCGCCACATCGACAAGCCAGAGCATATCGTGGCGCAGCGCATCCGCGTCGATGCCGATCTGGCCGGCGGCTTGCAGCAGGATCGCGTAAGAGTCGCCACGTGCGAGGTAGTCCGGGTCAAGGATCTTCTGGCGCAGCAGATCCTCCGCCTCCGGGGCCTGCATGGTGCCCAGGAGAGAGAGCGCGCCGAGGCGCAGCTCATCGACTGCCGCGTCGGTCATGCCCGGCGCGCCACCATGTTCCGCGACAAAGCGGACGATATCGCGTGCCGGAAGCGCATCAACCTCCATCTCCGCCAGGGCCTGAAGCGCCATCCGCCGGGTCAGGGACCGTTCATCATCCAGTGCCTCGGCATGCTCCAGCGCCGTTTTTCCGCCCTGAGCCGCATCCGGATCATGTGCGGGAACCTCGGACGCCGCCATTGCATCGGGATCCGGAAGCGCCTGTGCGAATGTCGCTTGCGTGAGAGGCAGCGAAGAACAGATCGACACGGCGCAAGCCAGCTGCAACGTCTTCCAGGTTGAGTGCTCGGTCAAAATATACTCTCTTTCATATATTGCGCTGTCTCTTTGAAGCCGGCGACCTTGAATGCCCGTGACCGACTGACCTTGCGCGCGCCCGACGCCGCGAATTCTACAGTAGGATATTCTGCACCAACCCGTATACGATTCAGGAGCGCCGTGCATGAGAATTCTGCTTCCACAGGCCGAGGCGGCGATGCTGTGGCTGCGCTGGCTCGAGAAGGGCGATGCCTGGCTGGTCTGGTTGCGCGCCAACCGCGGGCATGGAAGCCGATCTTCTGAGAGCTGGGCGTCAGCCGCGCCACCGTGAACCGACGCCGGAAGTACAGGATCGCGGTGATCGTCTGGCGGCTGAACGGCAAGCGCGTGCCGCGAAAGCGATCGATGGGGTTCGTGATCCGTCGTGGTACGAAAGCAGCTGCAGGGTAAGGGTGATCGGCCTTCACGCTCCGATCAGAATGCTCCCCGGTATCTTCCCTCAACACCCATGCCGCTCCGGGCAGAAAAATCTTGATCGGCTGGATGGATCAGGCGAACCTCGACAAGCGGTATCAAAACACGGGGGGAATGTCGGCCTATACTGGGCCGCAACCCGCGAGGCGCTATCGGCTGCGGAAGGCAACCGGATCGATGGCAGTCTCCCTGGGCTCCTTTCGGGCATACTTGGTGGCTTGCCCGAGCGAGGCCGTGGAAAGCGCGATGAGCGGGGAGCAACCGGAAACCCACGGAACTGGCAGTGGAGGTGAGAATGGAGTCGCAGCCAGATCCCGTTGAACGCCATGATCTGTGCATTGTGGGCGCGGGCATTGCGGGTCTGAATGCCCTGGTGGTCGCCGCAGAGTACCTTGGGCCCGATGCTTCCGTCGTGCTGGTGGACCGACGGACCCGGCCCGGCGGGATGTGGGTCGATACCTACGACTATGTGCGCCTGCACCAGCCCCACCCGATGTTCACCGCAGGCGACATCCCCTGGCAGATCGACGAGGACCCGTCGCACCTGGCGAGCAAGGACGAGGTGCTGGACCACATGCAGCACTGCTATCAGGTCGCAGCGGAGCGCACGCGGGTGGTGGGCCTGTTCGGCTGGGAAGAGGAGTCCCACGAGGAGGTCGACGGCAAGGTGCGGATCCGCTGTCGTTCCACCAGCGGCGAGACCCGCGTGATCGAGGCCGACAGGCTCATCCGGGCCCCCGGATTCGCGATTGAACCGAACGCGCCGCTGACGCTGTCGAGTGCGCGGGTTCATTCGGTGTCGCCCGATCACTGTGACATGCGCGGCCCGGAAATCGCCGCCGACAATGCGCCCGTCTGGGTGGTCGGCGGTGGCAAGACGGGCATGGACACCGCGTACACGCTGATCACCGCCTGCCCGGGGCGCGAGGTCAACCTCATCGCGGGGTCCGGAATGGTGTTCGTCAAGCGCGATGAGCTCTACCCCGATGGGCTGCGGCGATGGTGGGGCGGCAGTCGCGGGAATCAGGTGTTCGGCGAAACCGCCGCGCGGTTCGATGGCACCAACGGGGCTCAGGTGAGCCAGTGGTTCCTCGACCGGGCGGGCATCAGCCCCGTGGCAGAGCCACGCACCTTCTTCCTCGCCAACCTCTCCGAGGCGGAGAACCGCACCGTCACGCAGGGTGTCCGCCGCGTCCTGCTCGACCATCTGGAGGATGTCTTCGACCGCGACGACGGCGCCGAGCTTGTCCTGCGCAGCGGGGAGCGGGTCGCGGTCGAACCCGGCAGCTGGTTCGTGAACTGCACCGGCTACCTGCTGCGCGGCGCGCAACGGCACGAACCCGTGGCGTCGCCGAGCGGCAAGGTGCTGTCGATCAACATGCGCGCGCACAGCTTCTGGCTTACCCCCTGGTCGGCCTATTTCCTCACCCATCTGATGTTTCGCAACCAGTTGGCCGACGCGCCGCTCTACGAGCTCGATACCGTCACGCTGCGGCAGGCCGCACCGGGAGAGATCGGCGCGGCAGTCAGTGCCCTGATGGGGCACAATCTCAGTGTCATCACCGACCTCCTGCCTGCAAAGGTGATGATGCGCTGCGGTTCGGACCTCGAACGCTGGTACCCCTGGCCGCGCCGGCTGGCCGGCATCGTGCAGT
>PWLT01000391.1 GCA_003558415.1 Hyphomicrobiales bacterium | reverse complement strand
TAATAGGCAAACTGGCGGTCCAGCTCGAACCGGGCGAACCACATGAAAAACGCCAGCAGACCGGCGAAGCCGGCAAGGGTGAAAACCCCGATGAGAATGTAGTTGGCGCGCGTTTCCATGCCCTGCCTAACCCGTTTCGCGTTCTGATCCCGTCGCGTCAGTGGCGGCGCGCGCGCGGGGGCCGTGGAAATACTCGTTTACCCAGGGGTGATCGACATCGAGCATCTCCCGCATGGTGCCGCTTACCAGCACCCTGCGTTCAGCCAGAACCGCGATACGGTCGCAGACAGCGTGCAGGGTATCAAGGTCATGCGTGACAAGAAACACAGTCAAACCCATTGAGTGGCTCAGCCCGCGGATCAACTCGTCGAATGCCGAGGCCCCGATCGGGTCGAGCCCGGCGGTGGGTTCGTCCAGAAAGACGATCTCGGGATCGCGGGCCAGCGCGCGGGCAAGCCCCGCGCGCTTGCGCATGCCGCCCGAGAGCTCCGAGGGGTAGTTGTCACCCGCGCGCCGGGGCAGGCCGGCCATGGAGATCTTCAGATCCGCCAGCGCGCTGCGGATCTGCGGGTCAAGCCCGGGCACCGCGCGCAGCGGCACCTCGACATTCTCGCGCACGGTGAGCGACGAAAACAGCGCGCCGTCCTGAAACATCACGCCCCATCGCGCCTCGATCCGGCTGCGGGTGGCCTCATCGGCGCTCAGCATATCGGTGCCCAGCACCTTCACGCTGCCCTGCGCGGGCCGCAACAGCCCGCAAATGGTGCGAAGCAGCACCGATTTCCCCGTGCCTGATCCGCCGACCACCCCGAGGATCTCGCCGCGATAGACGTCGAGGTCGAGCCCTTCATGCACCACCGTGGCACCGAACTGCGTGCGAATGCCGCGCAGCTCGATCACGGCCTCCTGTTCCATCCCGTTCACAGCCCCACCCGCGCGAAGAACACCGAAAACAGCGCATCGGCCACGATCACCGCAAAGATCGCGGCAACCACCGCAGACGAGGTCATCCGGCCCAGCGATTCGGCGTTGGATTTTACCTTCATCCCGGCATGGCAGCCGATGATGCCGATGATCAGCGCAAAGACCGGCGCCTTGACCATGCCGACGATCAGGTGCGACACGTCGGTCCCCTCGATCAGCCGGATGCGGAACATCGCCGGGCTGATGCCCAGCTCGAACCATGACATCAGCGCGCCGCCGAGCAACCCCGCCACGTTGGCGATCAGCCCCAGGATCGGCAGCATGAGCAACAGCGCCAGAACACGCGGCACGATCAGCGCCGCCGCCGGGTCGATGCCAAGCGTGCGCATCGCATCGATCTCCTCGCGCATCTTCATCGAGCCGATGGCGGCGGTGAAGGCCGAGGCCGTGCGGCCAGCGACGATGATCGCGGTGAGCAGGATGCCAAGCTCGCGCAGGATTGACACCGCGATGAGATCGACCACGAAGACCTCGGCGCCGAACTGGCGCAGCTGCGCCGAGCCCTGGAAGGCCAGAACCACGCCAATCAGGAAGGCCATGACCGACACGATCGGCACCGCCTTGAGGCCCACCTCCTGACAGTGATGCACCAGCGAGGTCATCCTGAAGGTGCTCGGGCGCACGATCCCTTGGAGCAGCCGGGCCATGAACAGCCCCAGATAGCCGGTCAGTTCAACCATGAAACCCGCGCCACCGGCTGTCGTGCGACCCAGCGTCTCGAAGCGATCAGCCAGGGTGCGGCGCCGGGGGGCCTCCTCTTCAGCTTCGGGCAGCGCGGCCGCGACGGTGTCAAGCACATCGGCCGCGCGCGCGTCCAGGCCGGTCAGTTCGACGGGTTGCCCTGCCGCCTCGTTGCGCCGGCGCAGCATGCACAGCGCCCAGGCACCGCCGGTGTCCAGATGCGTGACCCGCGACAGATCGAGCCGCAGCGGCCGATCCTTTGGCAGCGCCAGGAGTTGCTCGCGCAGCGCGGAAACTCCCTCGATCCCCAGAGAGCCGCTGAGTTCGGCCCGCACCGTGGGCGCGGTCATGTCCACCTCGATCCGGGCACTGTTGCGCGGAATGTCGTGCATCAGCAAGGGCCCCTTCTGCGCGGAGGATAGGCACGCAACGCGCAACGACCAAAACACACCCGCGACCGTCCAGCGCATTCCCGACGATACGCAGTTGTCCGGAAAAACTCCACAGTGGCAACGCCAGCCATGGATGATGATTTCGACATCTGTCCCGAGCACCTGTTCAGACGATCGCCCGGACTGACTCTGTTGATGGCATCGATGCCCCTCGCGGAAGCGGCGAGGACACCAACCACACCATCTCGGGAAAAGGTCTGTTCACAAATGAAGAAACGCCCCGCGAGGGGCGTTTCAAGACTTGGCTTAGGGGGCTGGGCGCGCCGGCCCCCTTTCCTGTGACGTTTCCAGGTGCCGGTCGGCTTACATCATGCCGCCCATGCCACCCATGTCGGGCATGCCGCCACCGCCACCGGCGCCCTGGCCCTTGGGCTCGGGCTTGTCGGCGATCATCGCCTCGGTGGTGATCAGCAGCCCGGCGACGGAAGACGCATCCTCAAGCGCGGTACGCACGACCTTCGCGGGGTCGATCACGCCGAACTTGAACATGTCGCCATATTCTTCGGTCTGGGCGTTGAAGCCGTATTTCAGATCGCTGCTCTCGCGGATCTTGCCGGCCACGACCGAGCCATCCACACCGGCATTCTCGGCGATCTGACGCAGCGGAGCCTCCAGCGCCTTGCGCACGATCTTGATGCCCGCATCCTGGTCGGGGTTCTCACCCTTGAGCCCGTCGAGCGACTTGGCCGCCTGCACGAGCGACACGCCGCCGCCCACGACGATGCCTTCCTGAACCGCGGCGCGGGTCGCGTTGAGCGCGTCATCGACGCGGTCCTTGCGCTCCTTGACCTCGGTTTCGGTCATGCCGCCGACGCGGATCACCGCAAC
>PWLT01000230.1 GCA_003558415.1 Hyphomicrobiales bacterium | reverse complement strand
TCGCGCAGAAGGGCTGCGTTGAAGCTGATCTCGTTGATGCGGTTCTGGATGTCCTGCGGCGTGGTCGGCAATTCCTCGCGCCACAGCGGGTTGATGTTGACGATCACGATATCGTCGGGCAACTCCGGCGCAAATAGCGGAAACAGCGCCGGATTGCCCGTATAGCCGCCATCCCAGAATGCCTCCTCGCGCCCGGTGGCCGGATCGGTGATCTCCACCGCCTGAAAGATCGTCGGCAGACAGGCCGAGGCCAGGATAGCCTCGGTGGTGATCTCCGCGCCCGCGAAGACGCGGATCTTGCCCGAGCGCACATTCGTGGCCGAGACGAAGAGCTGCGGCCCCTCCTGCGCGCAGACCCGGTCGAAGCGAAAGCGCCGCACGATCCGCTCAAGCGGATTACGATAGGCCGACTCCAGCGCATAGGGGCTGAGAAACCGCTCGGCCAGCTCGCCGGGCGTGACCGGCATGAACGATT
Source organism: Hyphomicrobiales bacterium (assembly GCA_003558415.1). Lineage (GTDB taxonomy): Bacteria > Pseudomonadota > Alphaproteobacteria > Rhodobacterales > Rhodobacteraceae > Alkalilacustris. The sequence continues at coordinate 2,478 of PWLT01000230.1, read as the reverse complement.
CGATCGTCGCCGTGATGCCCCCCATGCCGGGGATCATGGCGCTCAGCCAGGCGCCCAGATGCACATCGCCGATCGCGCCGACCTGACGCCAGAGCCAGTCGAGATTGGCGCGCGCCGCCGCGCGCCCGCCATCCGCGCCACCCTCCAGCAACCCCGCCTTCAGCGCCGCCCCGTTGAGCGCCCCGGCCGAGGTGCCCGATATGCCGGCAATTTCGATCTGCGGATCCTGAAGCAACCGGTCCAGCACCCCCCAGGTAAAGGCGCCATGAGCCCCGCCGCCCTGCAATGCCAGATTGATCCGCTTGACCTCCATGACTCGCTCTCCCCGGTTCGGCCTCTCTTCTTCGAAAAAATATCCCCGCCGGAGGCATGAATACTCTTGCGCCCAATCAGATCAAGGCGCCGCGTTGGCCATGTCAGAGCGCCGTCCAGCCGCCATCGAGGCTGATCGTCGTGCCGGTGATCTGATCGGCAGGCGCGGTGCACAGGAACACCGCCGTGCCGCCGACCTGCTCGACGGTAGCGAACTCCTTCGAGGGCTGACGCGCCAGCATCACCTCGCGGATCACCGTCTCGCGGTCCATGCCGTGGGTCTTCATCTGGTCGGGGATCTGGTTCTCGACGATGGGGGTGAGCACATAGCCCGGGCAGATCGCGTTGGCGGTGATGCCCTCGCCCGCGACCTCCAGCGCCGTGGTCTTGGTCAGCCCGACGATGCCGTGCTTGGCCGCGACATAGGCCGATTTGAACGGCGAGGCCGTCAGCCCATGCGCCGAGGCCACATTGATGATCCGGCCCCAGCCCTTGGCGCGCATTCCCGGCAGCGCGGCAGCCGTGGTGTGAAAGGCCGAACTGAGATTGATGGCGATCACCGCGTCCCATTTCTCGGGCGGAAACTCCTCGATGCGCGCCACATGCTGGATGCCGGCATTGTTGACCAGAATGTCGCAGCCGCCCGCCTGTTCGATCAATGCGCGGCATTCATCGGGGCGCGACATGTCGGCCTTGATATAGCGCGCGCTCACGCCGTGCGTGCTGGCGATTTCCTCGGCCAGGGCGTGATCCTCGGGCGTGTCTGTGAAGGAGTTGAGCACCACCTGCGCCCCGGCGCGTGCCAGCTCGCGCGCAACCCCCAGCCCGATCCCCGAATTCGACCCCGTCACGACCGCGCGCAGCCCCTTTAGCGATGTGCTGATGGCCATTGCCCTCTCCCTTCATTCTGCGATTGCATGCAGCATATCCGCTGCGCCCGCGAATGCCATCCGCCCCCGGCATCAGGTCAAAAAAAAGCGCCCGCACAAGGCGGGCGCAAGTTATTGAGGCAGGTTTCATACAGGCAAGAAACCTATCGAGCAGTGCCCCCTTTATACGCCGAGTCCCGCCCACGTCCAACCGAAAAGTTTGAATCGATGCGCCGCACAGGGTAGATTGCTCATAAAAACAAGGGCCGAGCAGAAGGAACGAACCCGCATGACCCTCAGGATCCCCAACGCGATGCGCCCGCTTGTGCTGGCCATAGGCCTGTCAACAGCCGCCGGGCTGGCCGCTGCGGGCCCCCAGCATGGCATAGCTATGTATGGAGAGCCCGCACTGCCACCAGATTTTGAATCCCTGCCCTATGCCAACCCCGATGCGCCCCAGGGCGGACGAATCGTTTTCGGCGAAGCCGGCAGTTTCGATTCGCTCAACCCCTATATCCTGCGCGGAAACGCGCCATGGGGTGTCGGATTGCTGACGGTGGAGACGCTTCTGGGCCGAAGCTACGATGAACCCTTCACGCTATACGGCTTGCTGGCCGAATCGGTCGAGACGAACGAGGCGCGCGATTTCGTCGAATTCACCCTGCGCGAGGAGGCTCGATTCTCCGACGGCTCGCCGGTGACGGTCGAGGATGTGATGTGGTCCTTCGAGGCACTGGGCACCGACGGCTCGCCGCGCTACCACGGCGCCTGGGCCAAGATCGACACGATGGAGCAGACCGGGCCGCGCTCGATCCGCTTCACCTTCACCGAGGAGGATCGCGAGCTGCCCCTGATCCTCGGCCTGCGCCCGGTTCTGCAGAAGGCGCAGTTCGAGGATACGGAGCGTGAATTCGCCCGCTCCTCGATGGAGCCGGTCATCGGCTCGGGCCCCTATGTGATCGACCGGGTCGAGGCGGGGCGCTTCATCAGCTTTCGCAAGAATCCCGACTGGTGGGCGGAGGATCTGAACTTCTACCAGGGCCAGCACAATTTCGAGGAAATCCGCTACGACTATTTCGCCGATGCCGGCGTGATCTTCGAGGCCTTCACCGCGGGCGAGATCGACACCTACCGCGAAGGCAACGCCGCGCGCTGGGAGAGCCGCTACGACTTCCCCGCCATACAGTCGGGCGATGTGGTGCAATCCGAGATCGAGCATCAGCGCCCGTCGGGCATCACCGGTCTTGTGTTCAACACGCGCCGCGCGCCCTTCGACGACTGGCGCGTGCCCGATGCG
>PWLT01000027.1 GCA_003558415.1 Hyphomicrobiales bacterium | reverse complement strand
TGGTGCGCGATCTCGCCCAGCCGGTGCGCACATTCACCGGAACCGGTGCGGATGACCTCGATGTAAGTGCCGATGGCGACGAGATCGTGATCGCCCTCTCGGCCGCCGAGCGCGCCGCGACCGATGATCGGACCATGCAGCAGTCGCTGGAGATCATTCGCCGCCGTGTTGACGAAGCCGGCACGCGCGAGCCTACGATCCAGCGCCAGGGGTCCGACCGCATCCTGATCCAGGTGCCGGGCATCGGGTCGGCGGCCGAACTCAAGGAACTCATCGGCACCACCGCGCGGCTGACCTTCCATCCGGTCGTCGGGCGCACCGACGATCCCGACGAGGTCCCCGGACCGGGCAACAAGATCCTGCCCTCGATGGATGAGCCCGATACCTACTACATCATCGAGGAGTCCGAGGTCGTCAGCGGCGAGCAGCTTGTCGACGCGCAGCCGGCCTTTGACGACAACAACCGCCCGGCGGTGAATTTCCGCTTCAACCCGGCCGGCGGCCGGGCCTTCGGTGAATACACCGCCGCCAATATCGGCTCGCCCTTTGCCATCGTCCTCGACGAGGAGGTGATCTCCGCCCCCGTGATCCAGAGCCACATCCCCGGCGGATCGGGCATCATCACCGGGCGTTTCACGGTGGAGGAATCCACCCAGCTTGCGGTGCTGCTGCGCTCGGGCGCGCTGCCCGCCGAGATGACGTTCCTCGAGGAGCGAACCGTCGGCCCGGAGCTGGGCCAGGACAGCATCGATGCGGGCAGTACCGCCGCCATCGTGGCGCTGGCCGCCGTGCTGGGCTTCATGCTGCTCAGTTACGGGCTGTTCGGGATCATCGCCAGTCTGGCTTTGCTGTTCAATCTCGGCATGATCTTCGGGCTGCTCTCGGCGATAGGTGCGACGCTGACCTTGCCCGGCATCGCCGGGATCGTGCTGACAATCGGCATGGCCGTGGACGCCACGGTGCTGATCTTCGAGCGAATACGTGAGGAGTTGCGCACCGCCAAGGGACCGGCCCGCGCGATCGAGCTGGGTTATGAGAAGGCGCTCTCGGCCATTCTGGATGCCAACATCACCACATTCATCACCGCGGTGATCCTGTTTGCCATGGGCTCGGGCCCGGTGCGCGGCTTCGCCGTCACGCTGGGGCTGGGGATCATCACATCGGTGTTCACGGCGATCTTCGTCACGCGCACCATGATCGTGATGTGGTACGATCACCGCCGGCCCAAGACCGTGCAGATCTGAGGGGAATGACATGCGACTGAAACTCGTCCCTCAGGACACGAGCATCCCGTTCTTCAAGCACTGGAAGACGACCTTCGGCGGCTCGATCGTGGCGATGGTCCTCTCGCTGGTGATATTCGCGATCATGGGGCTCAATTTCGGCATCGACTTCCGCGGCGGCACCTCGATCCGCACGCAGGCCGAAGAGCCCGTGGATGTCGGCGCCTATCGGGACGCGATCATGGGGCTGGACCTTGGCGACGTGGCGATCACCGAGGTCTTCGACCCGGGCTTCGCCGAAGACCAGAACGTGGCGATGATCCGCATCCAGGCCCAGGAGGGTGAGGAAGCGATCACCCCCCAGATCATCGCCGAGGTCGAACAGGCGCTTATCGGCGTCGACCCGACCCTGAGCTTCACCTCGGTCGAATCGGTCGGGCCGAAAGTGTCGGGTGAGCTGATCCAGGCGGCGGTTCTGGCCGTGACGCTGGCGCTTGCGGCGGTGCTGTTCTACATATGGCTGCGCTTCGAGTGGCAGTTCTCACTCGGCGCGGTGGCGGCGCTGGTGCATGACATCGTGCTCACCATCGGCATCTTCTCGCTGCTTCAGATCCGGTTTGACCTTGCGATCATCGCGGCATTGCTGACCATCGTGGGGTATTCGCTCAACGATACGGTGGTGGTCTTCGACCGGGTGCGCGAGAATCTCATCAAGTTCAAGAAACGCCCCTTCAAGGAGGTTCTCAACCTCTCGATCAACGAGACGCTCTCGCGCACGGTGATGACCTCGGTAACCACGCTGCTGGCGCTGATCGCGCTGTTCACCCTTGGCGGCGACGTGATCCGCGGCTTCGTCTTCGCGATGATCTGGGGGGTGATCGTGGGCACCTATTCCTCGGTCTATGTGGCGTCTTCGGTGCTGCTGTATCTGGGCGTGACGCGCGACTGGGCCAAGGAGGACGCCGAGAAGGCCGGCACCCAGTTCAGCACCGGCGCCAAGGGCTGACGGGTCTGGGCAACGGCCAGCGGGTGCGCACCGGCGGTGGTGGCGGGAAGCGATGCCGGCGCGGAGACGTGCGATGCAGATCAACGAAGTGAATTTCGGACGCGCCAAGGTCGTGGACGGCTACGGTCCGGGGTTCTTCCGTATCTCTGGCGAGGTGATCGAAGGCCCGCTGCTGCTGCGTCCCGACAGCGTGACCGCCTGGGGCGGGCTGGACGACCGCGCGCCGCTCCTCGCGCTTGAAGGCGAGGTGGATGTGCTCTTCATCGGAATGGGCGGCGAGATCGCCCCGCTTCCCGCATCGCTGCGCAACGCCTTGGAAGATGCGGGCATCGGGGTGGAGATCATGGCCAGCCCGCCGGCGTGCCGCAGCTACAACGTGCTGCTGGCCGAAGGCCGGCGCATCGGGGCGGCGCTCCTGCCGGTGGGGTAGGGCAGGCCCCGCCGCCACCACCTTTGCGCGGGGTTGTTTCAGGCGTGGGCGACCACCAATCCGTCATGCGTCAAGGCGCGTTCACGAATCGCTGTCCTCCGTGATGGTGGCGCCCAGGGCGTTGTCGACAACGACCGGGGTCTCGAAATAGCGGATCACCGGGTCGCTGCCGAATGTCTCGCGCACCCCGCGCCGCCAGGCATCGTCATGCGCCGCCTCGGCCGCGGCGCGGCTCTTCCACAGGTAGAAGGCGCCAGCCTGCCCGGCTGCCGGATCGTAGAGAAATGTCTTGCGGATCAGCGCGT
>PWLT01000235.1 GCA_003558415.1 Hyphomicrobiales bacterium | reverse complement strand
CCATCCACCGAATAGATGTTGTCGAGAAACTCGCTCTGCCGTGCCATTCGCATCTCCATGAGTGAAACCTGACGCGCGATCTAGCACCGGCGCCGGGAAAAGGCAAAACGCGACATGACGCGGTCTGAAAGCGACATATGGGCGCAATTGCGCTTTCACCTGTGATCCCCTAAATCAACGGCCATGACGATACGCCCAATCCTCATTCACCCCGATCCGCGCCTCAAGAAGGTCGCAGCCCCCGTGGAGCAGATCACGCCCGAGCTGCGCCAACTGGGCGAGGACATGCTGGAGACCATGTATGACGCCCCCGGCATCGGACTGGCCGCACCGCAAGTCGGCGTGCTCAAACGCGTCATCGTGATGGATTGCGTAAAGGACCCCGAGGAAGAGCCGCAACCGATGATCCTCTTCAACCCCGAGATCACCTGGGCCTCGGAGGACCTCGCCACCTATGAGGAGGGCTGCCTCTCGATCCCCGAACAATACGCCGAGATCACCCGCCCCGCCGAGGTGCGCGCGCGCTGGATCGCACCCGACGGCAGTGCGCGCGAGGAGCATTTCACCGGGCTCTGGGCCACCTGCGTGCAGCACGAGATCGATCATCTCGACGGCAAGCTGTTCATCGACTATCTCGGCCCGCTCAAGCGTCAGATGATCACCCGCAAGATGGCCAAGCTCAAACGCGAAAAGGCGCGCGCCTGACCCCCTTGTCCGCCCCGCAGCCTTCATCTTCGCGAAAATATCCCCGCCGGAGGCATGGCGCCGCACCTGCCACGCGCGCGCGGCAGGGACAAGGCGCCGCGCCGCCATCCGCGCTCAAAGAGGAGGCGCTCTTGAGAGTCGTTTTCATGGGCACGCCCGATTTCGCCCTGCCCGCGCTCGAGCGGCTGGCGCGCGCGCATGACATCGCCGCCGTCTATTGCCAGCCGCCCCGGCCTGCCGGGCGCGGCAAGCGCCCGCGCCCCTCCCCGGTGCAGACGAGCGCCGAGGCGCTGGGGCTGCCGGTGCGTCATCCCGAGAGCCTGCGCGATACGCGCGCGCAGGCGGATTTCGCCGCGCTTGAGGCCGATGTCGCCGTGGTCGCGGCCTATGGGCTGATCCTGCCGCAGCCGGTGCTCGATGCGCCGCGCCATGGCTGCCTGAACATCCACGCCTCGCTGCTGCCCCGCTGGCGCGGCGCGGCCCCCATCCAGCGCGCCATTCTGGAAGGCGATTCGGATACCGGCGTGAGCATCATGCGCATGGAGGCCGGGCTCGATACCGGCCCGGTGCTCCTGCGCGAAGCCACCCCGATCGGCGCCGAGGACACGGCCGGCGACCTGCATGACCGGCTGGCCGCGCTCGGGGCGGAGTTGATGCCGACCGCGCTCGCGCGGCTGGAGGAACTGACGCCGCAACCACAGCCCGAAGACGGCGTGACCTACGCGGCCAAGATCGACAAATCCGAATCCCGCATCGACTGGAGCGAACCCGCCGAAGCGGTGGATCGCCGGATCCGCGCGCTCTCGCCGCATCCCGGCGCCTGGTGCATGGCGCGCGGGGAACGGCTCAAGCTGCTGCGCTCGCGCCTGGCATCGGGTGCGGGCGCGCCGGGCACGGTGCTGGAGGGCGGGCCGGACGGGCTGCGCATCGCCTGCGCCAGCGACGCGGTGGAGATCACACAGCTCCAGCGCCCGGGGCGCCGGCCGATGGGCGTGGCGGAGCTTCTGCGCGGGCTGGATCTGGGCGCGGGCAGCATTCTGGGCTGAAGGCCTGCCGCCGGAGGTGCTTCAGATCGACTCGCCCGCGCGCACGGTGATCTGACCGTGCACGTCCGAATCCTCGACGATCCGCGTCTCGACACCGGGCATCTCGCCAAAGGCTTCCTGCAGTGTTCGCGGGAAGAAGCTGCGCGGCAACCCCTCGAAGCCGGGCACCCGGCGCAGGATCTGGCTTGTGCGCACGGCACAGAAGCCAGGCCCGGCGCGTGGTTGCTCCCGCGCGGCGCGCAACAGGTCCTCGGCAACGTCCGGGCTCAGGCGCAGGGTCTGCGCGATGACGTCATGCGTCTCGCGCGCGTGGTAATCGAGATAGTATTCCTCGAGCTGCGGGACGAAGCCGTGATGCACATCGCGCCTCTGCGGCGCGCTCGGGTTGTGCCACGTCCCGGCAGGGTCGTAGAGAACCCTATCGCCCCCCGAGATGATCAGCGAAGAATGATCCCCCGCGCCGGTGCGCTTGTTGACCACCGTCACCAGCGTCACCTGCGGCGGACCATCGGCGCTGTAGCGGGCCTGTTCAACCGCTTCGTCGGAGGCCCACTCGCCGATCGGCCCCGCCGCGCAGCCAGCCAGCGTGAGTACGGCCAGAGCGGCCAGGACAAGGCGGAAAAGGCGCGCGCTCACGCCCGGCTCAGGAATTGACCAGAGCGAGGAAGACCAGGATCAGAAGCGAGATCACCACCGTCCAGACCGAGAACTTGATGAAACCCTCGAAGGTCTTCTCCTGCTCGCTGATATCCATCTCGCCGTGCTTGTGCTCTGACTCTGCCATGACGCATTCCCTGCGCTGATTGTTCCGTTCCGGGGGGTCTATAGCCGATTCATCAGGGGCTGTCACGCCGGGTTTCAGCCCCGTGGCACCGGTCAGGACGCCAATTCATCCTGCGGCTTCGGCCGCGTCGACGCATGCGCCCGGGGGCACTACGGACGGGCCCACTGCCTCCAGCCGGGCGCGGTCCTGCGGCGTCGCGATCCGAATGCCGTCGGAATCGAGGATCTCCATGCGCGTCTCACCCGGCGTCGCGAAGGCCCGCATCAGCCGTAGCGGCCCGAACGTCTCGGTCAGCCCATCGAATCCGGGCAACTGCGCCAGCACCCGCCCGGCCGCGATGGCACAGAACCCCGTGGGGAAGGGACGTCGCTGTTCCAACGCGGCGATGGCCTGATTCGCGCCCTCCTGCGAAACCGCGCGGCGATGGATG
>PWLT01000043.1 GCA_003558415.1 Hyphomicrobiales bacterium | reverse complement strand
GTGCGGAAGGCGAGGAACTGCTTGCGCGAGCGCTTCTTGCGGAACACGACTTCGCCCTCGGCCGTCGCCCCGTGAATCTGAAAGATCTGCTTGGCCAAGTCCACGCCGATGATCGACACTTCCTTCATGGCCAAATCCTCCTGATCCATCCGGATCACACTGGCACAAGTGCCGTCAGGAGGGGCTACCCAACCCATCATCAGAGTTGCAGCAACGCATGGCGAAGCTGAAGACCCTGAAGGCTCAGAGAATCACTTTCAGTTGACTGGGTGTTTTTCGTTGCCTAGCATCCTTGACATCTCGGGGCGTATTTCCCCGAGAGCCGACCAAGCGATTGGGCCGAGTGGCCCGAAATGAGCCGACGTCCCGATCACGCGGCATGCGTGGCGCGGCATCGGATACAGGGGGGAAAACCATGACCAAAGAGATACTCACCGAAAAGGGCCGCACGGCCAGCGCGAACGCGGCCGCCAAATCCTCAGGCGCGAGCCGCCGGGGCTTCCTCGCGGCGGGGGCCGCCACGGTAGTTGGCGGGGCCGCGCTCACCTCGCCCACCGTCCTGCGGGCACAGACCACGACCTGGAACATGCAGAGCGGTTGGCCCTCGGGCGATATCTTCCATGAATTCGCTCAGGATTTCGTCAACATGGTCAACGACATGGCGGGGGGAAGGCTGCAGATCAACCTGCTGCCAGCCGGCTCGGTCGTCGGCGCGCTCGAGCTTCAGGACGCGATCGTCGGCGGCTCTCTCGAAGGCGCGCATGGCGTGACCGCCTACTGGTACGGCAAGAGCAAGGCCGCCTCGCTCTTCGGCACGCCGCCCTCCTTCGGCTGGAACGGCAACCAGTTCCTTGGCTGGATGAAATACGGCGGCGGGCAGGAGCTTTACGACGAGCTCGTGCAGGACATTCTGGGCCTCGATCTTGTGGGTTACCTGTCGGGCCCGATGCCCACCCAGGCGCTGGGCTGGTTCCGCAGCCCGATCACCCGGGCCGAGGAACTGCAGGGGCTGCGCTATCGCACCGTCGGCCTCGCCGCCGACCTGATGGAGGAGCTCGGCTCCGCCGTGACGATCCTCGGCGGCCCCGACATCGTACCCGCGCTTGATCGGGGCGTGATCGACGCGGCCGAGTTCAACAACCCGTCCTCGGATCGTCACCTCGGCTTCCAGGACGTCGCCGATTACTGGATGCTGCAAAGCTACCATCAGGACTGCGAGGCGTTCGAGCTGTCCTTCAACCGCACCCGGTACAACGAGCTCGACGATGACCTCCAGGCGATCATCAAGCACGCAGCCGAGGCGGCCTCGACCGACATGTCCTGGAAGGCGATGAGCCGGTATCCGCAGGATCAGATGGGGCTCGTGGAAGATGATGGAGTGACCCTGCACATCACCCCTGACGAGATCCTCGAGGCCCAGCTCGACGCCTGGGAGCGCGTCATCGAGCGCAACAGCGACGAGGACGAGTTCTTCGGCCGCGTCATCGAAAGCCAGATGGCCTGGGTGCGCGATGTCGTCGGCTTCAACATGATCAACGAGGCGCCCAAGGAGAAGGCCTACAGGCACTTCTTCGGCGAACCGCAGATTCCGGTAACGCCGCTCTGAGCGTCGGTCGCTGAACACAAGGCGGGGGGCCGCGCCCCCCGCCTTCCCGTCCGATCAGCCCGGATGAGCGAGGTTTTCCCGACATGCTGCGCATCGTGCACGCCATCGATCGGCTGAACACGCTGGTTGGCAAGCTCTTCGCCTGGACGATCCTCGTGATGATCGCGATCATCCTCTACGAGGTCTTCATGCGCTACGTGATGCGCTCGCCGACGGCCTGGGCCTATGACATGGGCTACATGCTCTACGGCACGATCTTCGTCATGGCCGGGGCCTATGCGCTCAGCGTGGCAGCCCATGTGCGTGGCGATGTGATCTACCGTCTCTTCAGTCCGCGCAAGCAGGCGGTGATCGATCTCGTGCTCTATCTCATCTTCTTCTTTCCGGCGGTCATCGCGCTCGTCTATGCGGGCTACAATTTCGCCGAGGCGTCGTGGCGTATCGGCGAGCGCGCCGCCTCCGGGCCCCGCGCGCCGCCCGTCTACTGGTTCAAGAGCCTGATTCCGCTCGCAGCGGTGTTCCTGTTCCTGCAGGGCCTGGCCGAGCTTGCACGCTGCGGGATGTGCCTGCGCGACGGAGCCTGGCCGTCGCGGCTGAGCGATGTGCGCGAGGTCGATGTAGAGCGCGCCCAGGAAATCCTGGAGCGCGCCGAGTCCGATATTGAAAGTACGTCGCGATGATGATGGGCCTGTCAAATCCCGAGGTCGGCATCCTCATGCTGGGGTTGCTCATCTTCCTGATCCTGCTCGGCTTCCCGATCGCCTTCACGCTCATCGCGATGGCGTTCGGCTTCGGTTACTACGCGATGGGCCCGGCGATCTTCAACCTGCTCGTTCAGCGCACCTATGGCGTGATGTCGAATCAGGTGCTCATCGCGGTGCCGCTGTTTCTGTTCATGGGCTACATGGTCGAGCGGGCCAACATCCTCGACAAGCTGTTCTCAAGCCTGCAACTCGCCACGCGCAACGTGCCCGGCTCGCTCGCCGTGGCCAGCCTGATCACCTGCGCGCTCTTTGCCACCGCGACCGGCATCGTGGGCGCGGTGGTCACGCTGATGGGGCTTCTGGCGCTTCCGGCGATGCTCAAGGCAGGCTATGACCGCAAGCTCTCGGCAGGGGTGATCTGCGCGGGCGGCTGTCTGGGCATCCTGATCCCGCCCTCGATCATGCTGATCCTCTATGCCGCGACGAGCGGTGTTTCGGTGGTGCGGCTCTATGCGGCGGCGCTGTTTCCGGGGCTGATGCTGGCCGGACTCTATGTGCTGCTGATCATGGTGCGCGCCTGGCTCAAGCCCTCGCTCGCGCCCAGACCGCCCGCCGCCACGCAATACGTCTCGCGCGGGCGGATCATGTATGATCT
>PWLT01000246.1 GCA_003558415.1 Hyphomicrobiales bacterium | reverse complement strand
GACGATTGACAAGCTTCGTGCAGCGGGTCGAGGAGGCTCAGTTGCGGCCTCCAGACGGTCGCGGCCTTGGCGTATGCGGGCGCAGCATGAGACCCCACGCTCAGAAAACGCGCATTCACAGCCTGCGGCATGAAGCCCCGGATGAGCGTCGGAGTGATCAGACGATGTTGAACTCTGGCCCGTAGGGGTAGGTTCCGGAGCCTCGCCACAAATGTCGTGGAAGGGCCTCGCAGCGGTCTTGCGGCAGCGCGGCGAGCGGGCCTTTTATCGATCTCACCCCTCATCACTCCCGACCCTCAGCCGTCGTTTATCGGCCGACCCGGTTTCACAGTGTGCATCATCGAAGCGGCCATTCAATCCAAGCGCAGCGTGACCCGTTTTGCGGGTGGCGGCGATGTGACGATTTCCGCTCGCGCCAGAAAATTCCAGGCAGAAGAGTAATTTAACCGGGAGAGGTCAGATCAGATGATCGCATGGCGTACGCGGGCCGAGACCCATTCGCTGACCACCACCGTGCCCAGGATCACCAGGATGATCAGCAGGACCTGGGGCCAGGCCAGGACGTTGAGGCTGGCCTGAAGCTGCGCGCCGATGCCGCCGGCGCCCACGAGCCCCAGGATCGCGCTTTCGCGGATGTTGATGTCCCAGCGGAACACGCTGATCCCGTAGAAGGCCGGCAACACCTGCGGCACGATCCCGTAATGCATCACCTGCGCGGGCCGCGCCCCGGTGGCGGCGACGGCCTCGACCTGGGATTCGTCGATCTCCTCGATCGCCTCGTAGAGCAGCTTGCCGATGAACCCGATCGAGCGCAGCGCGATCGCCAGGATACCCGCCAGGATCCCCGGCCCAAGGATCGACACCAGCAGCAGCGCCCAGATCAGCGAGTTGATCGAACGCGACGCGACGATGGCAAAGAGCGCGGCGGGGCGCAGGATCAGCCTGGAGGGCGTCGTGTTCGATGCCGCCAGAAAGGCCAGCGGCACCGCCATCACGATCCCCAGCAGTGTGCCGAGCGTGGCGATGTTGATGGTGTCCCAGAGCGGCCCCCAGAGCCTTTCCATATAGGACCAGCGTGGCGGCCAGCTGCGCTGCGCGAGATCGGCGGCGGCGGTGGGTGCATCATAGACGAAGGCCCAGGTGGTGCGCTCGGTCATCAGGGTCCAGCACCAGACGAAAAGCGCCACACAGGCCAGCCAGCCCATCCACAGCATCAGGCGCGAAAACGGCGTGCGGTGGTGCCAGACGGGGCTGTCGCCCTGGCGCAGGGGGTCTTGGGTGGACAGGCTCATCTCACCCACCTCCGCAGATGGCTTGAGGAATATTCCGCCACCATCACGATGGCGATGATGATCAGCAGGATCGCACCCGCGCTGTCGTATTCGTAGCGGCTCAGCGAGGTGTTGAGCGCAGCCCCGATACCGCCCGCGCCGACGATCCCGATCACCGCCGATTCACGGAAATTGATATCGAGCCGGTAGAGCGAGAGCCCGAGCAGCCGCGGCATCACCTGCGGCTGGACGGCATAGTTGATGAGCTGGAACCATGAGGCGCCGGTGGCGCGGATCGCCTCGGCCTGGGCCTCGTCGATCTCCTCGATATCCTCGGCGAGCAGCTTGCCGATGAAGCCGATGGTGGCGAAGGTCAGCGTCAGGAACCCGGCAAACGCCCCGAAGCCGAACAGCGCGACGAAGAAGATCGCCACGATGATCTCCTGCAGCGCGCGGCTGATGGCGATGATCCCGCGGCAGAAGAGGTAAACCCAGCGCGGGGCGAGATTGCGCGCCGCGCCGACGCCTATGGGGACCGAGATCAGCACGCCTACCACCGTGGAGGTAAAGGTCATGGTCAGGCTTTCGACCAGCCCCACCGAAATCTCGCGCCAGCGGGTCGAGAAATCGGGCTGCAGAAAGCCCGCGACAAAACGCTGCGCGCGCTCCATCCCGGCGATCACGCGGCCCCAGTTGACCTCCACCGTGCCGATGGCCAGCACCAGATAGACGATCGCCCCGATGGTCAGTGCGACGCGCCAGAAGCGCGACTTGACCATTTGCGGCGGGCGCCGCCAGGTGGTCGCGTAGGTCGGGGTGCTAACCTCGCTCACAGCGCCCTCATGAGTTTCTGCGCCTGCGCGTGCTCTTCGGCCTCGGCTTCGGCATCCTCCGCCGCGCCCTGGCGCATTGCGGTCCAGTCCTCTTCGCCATAGATCGTGGTCAGCACATCCTCGCTCAGCCTCGAGGGGGCGCCGTCAAAGACAAGCTGCCCCGCCTTAAGCCCGATGATCCGGTCGCTGAACTGCTGGGCGAGGACAACGTCATGAATGTTGATGATCGCGGGCAGGCCGCGTTCGCGGCAGATCTCGACGATCAGCCGCATGATCTGGCGGCTCGTCTTGGGGTCGAGGCTGGCCGTGGGCTCGTCGATCAGCAGCAGCTCGGGATGCTGGGCGAGGGCGCGCGCGATCCCCACGCGCTGGCGCTGTGAATCCCGGAGACAAAATGGACAGCGGAAACGGTCGGGTGATCGGACCGTCGCGGAGCAAAATTCCGCATCTTGAGCCCGAGGCGAACGAGCTGAGGGCGGGAGATGTATTCTGTGGAGCTTTACAACCGGGTACGCCGGGCGTGCCATGTCGACGGAATGAGCAAGAGCGAAGCGGCGCGGGTGTTCGGGATTGACCGGAAGACGGTCGCGAAGATCCTGAAGCACTCGGTGCCACCGGGCTATCGGCGTGCGAGGCCGCCGGCCCGGCCGAAGCTTGATCCCTTCATTCCTGTCATCGACCAGATCCTGGAAGACGACAAAAGCCAGCTGAAGAAGCAGCGGCACACGGCGAAGCGGATCTATGAGCGGCTCCGGGATGAGCACGGGTTCACCGGGGGCATCACGATCGTCACCGATTACGTGCGGGAGAAGAAGCGGCGGTCGCGCGAGGTGTTTGTGCCGCTGTCGCATCCGCCGGGGCAAGCGCAGGTCGATTTCGG
>PWLT01000169.1 GCA_003558415.1 Hyphomicrobiales bacterium | reverse complement strand
CGCAGCGAGTGAGGCGATGCGCGAGCGGCCGCGGCGAGGGGACAGGGCTTGGACATCCTATTGGTACACCAGAACTTTCCGGGGCAGTTCCTGCATCTGGCCCCGGCGCTTCAAGCGCGCGGCCACCGGGTCGTCGCGCTGACCGACCAGCATAATGAACGCCCCTCGCCAGTGTCGGAGAACTATCGCTACCGCGCGCCCGAATATCTGGTCGAGCTGGAAAAGTGCCGGCTGGGCAAGACCTACACACAGATGAGCGAACGCGGGCTCATGGCCGCCCGCGCCGCCCGCACACTGCGCGATCGCCACGGATTCCGCCCCGACGTGGTTTTCGGCCATATCGGCTGGGGCGAGTCGCTCTATCTGCGCGATATCTGGCCCGAGGCGCGGCATCTCATCTATGCCGAATACTATTACGCCACGCAGGGTCAGGATACGGGCTTCGATGCGGAGTTCACGGCGCCCTCTTTCGATCGCGATGCGCTCACCACCGCCCGGCAGGCCCATCTGGCGCATGCCATGGCCCAGGTGGATGCCGCTCTTGCGCCGACCTTCTGGCAGGCAGGCACCTTTCCGCCATGCTTTCGCGGGCTGATCAGTGTGATCCATGACGGGGTCGATACGGCGCGGCTGCGCCCCGACCCCGCCGCGCAGGTGACCCTGCAAGACGGCACGGTGCTGCGCGCGGGCGACGAGGTGCTCACCTATGTCGGGCGCAATCTGGAGCCCTATCGCGGCTATCACATCTTCATGCGCGCACTGCCCGAGATCCTGGCCCGCCGCCCGAACGCGCAGGTCGTCATCATCGGTGCCGACGGGGTGAGCTATGGCAGCAATCCGCCCGAGGGCCGGACCTGGAAAGAGGTCTTTCTCGATGAGGTTGCCGACCGGCTGGATATGTCGCGCGTGCATTTCGTCGGGCGTCTGCCCTATGATCAGTTCGTGCGCGTGCTGCAGATCAGCCGTGTGCACGCCTATCTCACCTATCCCTTCGTACTGTCATGGTCGCTGCTGGAAGCGATGAGCATCGGCGCGCATGTCGTGGCCTCGCGCACCGCGCCGGTCGAGGAGGTGATCGCGCATGGCGAGACCGGCACGCTGGTCGATTTCTTTGACGTGCCCGGCTGGGCCGAGGCGCTGAGCGCGGGGCTGGCCGATCCGCGCGCCCATGACGCGCTGCGCGCCGCCGCACGGGAGCAGACAGTGGCGCGCTACGATCTCAGGACGGTCACGCTGCCACGGCTGATCGAGTTCGTCGAAGGCGAGACCGCCTCGGACACGCAGGGCGCGCGCGCCGGATAGAGCCGGATAGAGAATGCCGCGATCGCCGGGATTGCTGGGCCCCGTCGCCCCTCCGACCGGAATGATTCCGGATCTCCGCTGCGCGCGCGAACATCCCGGCCTCTTTGATCGGCTTCAGGCTGTCAGCACATGCACGCGTGATGGATGCGGGACGGCCATGACACGCCTTCAACACATGCCCGCAGTATCTCGCAAAGGGGTGAACCCTCGGCTAATGTCGGCAGGGTATGCGTTGCGCTGTCGGGTGCCATCGCCGCGTCAGGCGTTCCGGGCGATCCGTCAGGACAGGATGAGAAGGGCTCACGATGCTTACACGGCGAGATCTGCTTGCCAGGGCAGGCGCCTTGGGTGTTGCAGGGATGGCAACAGGCGCAAGCGCGCAGGACCATTCCGGGCACGGGGGGGCTGCCACGCTCTCTGTCTATGAACAGGATGAATTCGATCCGGAGGTATTGGCTGCGCCTGAATCCGGGCCGCTGCCCATTCCGGAGCTGGTGGATGCGCGCGACCATGACGGACAGTTGCACCTCAGCGCCGCCGCCTCGCGCCACCGCTTCGCGCCGAATTTTCCGACATCGGCCTCCTATGGCTACAATGGCAGCTTCCTTGGCCCGACATTGCGGCTGCGGCGCGGCGAATCGGTCGAGATCTCGGTCGAGAATCGCCTGCCCGAGATGACGACCGCGCATTGGCACGGGCTGCTGATCCCGGCCTGGCTGGACGGTGGGCCGCATAATGCCATCGAGCCCGGCGAGACCTGGGCGCCGGTTCTGGAGATCGACCAGGGCGAAGCGACCTGCTGGTATCATGCCCATCCCCATCACGCCACGGGATGGCAGGTTCATATGGGGCTTGCCGGCATGATCTATGTCGAGGACGGCACCGGCGAACGGCTGGGCCTGCCGCGCGATTACGGCGTGGACGACATCCCCCTGGTGCTGCAGGATCGCATGTTCACCGAAGCGGGCGAGCAGTTCTTCCGCCCCTATCCGCGCGAGCGCATTCTCGGTCTGCGCGGCGACATGATGGTCGTGAACGGCGCCATCAGCCCGCATGCGGCCGTGCCCGCCGGACTGGTGCGCCTGCGGCTGCTCAACGGGGCGAATGCCCGCAACTTCCATCTGCATTTCAGCGACGGGCGTGAATTCCATGTGGTCGCCACTGATGGCGGCTATATCCGTGCGCCTGCCCCCGTGAGCGAGCTGACCATCTCGCCGGGCGAGCGCTTCGAGATCGTGGTCGATTTTTCGGACGGCGCCGAGGTGGAGTTGCGGACCCATGACGACGAGGTGGAAGGCCACGGAAGAAGGATGGGACGCCTGACCACCCGCAGCCCGTCGAGCGGCAACCTCTCCAGCCAGGCCGGGACGATGGTGCATTTCCGTGTCGACCCCGAGCTGCCGGTCGCCGACAACCTGTTGCCCGAGCGCCTGGTCTCGGTGCCGCAGGCCGATGCGCGCCCGGTCTTCACGCGGCGCAGCGTGGCGCTCGAGATGTGGCCCGAGCATGGCGGTACCCTGCCCGGGGAGCTCGGCGGGCGCGGCCAGGGCCCGGCGATGAGCATCAACGGCAAGCGCTTCGACATGGATCGGATCGATTTCGCACCGACGCGCGGCAGCGTGGAAATCTGGGAAATCGATTCGCATCTGATGCCCCATCCGTTTCATGTCCACGGCGCGTTCTTTCG
>PWLT01000064.1 GCA_003558415.1 Hyphomicrobiales bacterium | reverse complement strand
TCGAGCGTGCGGGTGGCGGCGGTGAGGCTGCGCGGCTGCCCCTCGGCCATCGCCCAGCGCGGAAGCGATGCGGCCGCAAGACCGGCCGTGGTGGTCGCCAGAAAACGGCGACGCGAGAATGTGAGTGTCATTGCGATAGCTCCTGAGATCCGGCCTGTGACCGGGCATTGACTGTCCGGCCGCGACTGGGCCGGGTTCGATCAGCTCAGGAGCGTGTTCTTGGCGGTCGAAGTGCTGCCTCGGGCGCGATGCTTCGCAGCGTCCGGTCGGCGATTGCAAGATGGCTCGTCAAGGGAAGCAGGGATGGCGCGGGCGCTATGGTTGAAAGCGTTGCCTGCAACCCGGCGCAGGACAGCGCGCAGACGACGCAGACGCCATCCGATGCGTGCGGGGCCCCGCTGCCAGCCGTTTCGCAACAATCGTCAGCGGGCTGCACGTGATGGTCCGTCTGCGCATGCGCCTCGCCATGCGGGCCGGTCGCGAAGTCCATGGCGGCATGAGAGGTTGCCGGCACCAATAGCGCCGCGAGGTGAAGGATCACCGCCGTCAGGGCCAGAATGCTGCGCAGCTTTGCCATGCTCCCTGTATATCCCCGAATGCATCCGGCGTCCAACGCGACCCCATGCCGCGCGCACGGAATTGATCGCCCGGCAGATCGCAGGAGAAATCCGGCGTCGAGGGCTTGACCTTCCCGTTACTGGAAGCCCCACATGCCATAAACAAAGGAATTCAGCCTGCGGAACCGGCATTTGATCCATGTCATGGTGGATATGCTGTATCCTGAACGAAGGCTTGATATCGCGCGCCCTGAAAGGAACCCGGCCGTTGACATCGCGCATCCGCACAAGACCGCATCCGGCCGACGCCATCGCGGCGGCGCTGCGGGTCTGTGCGCTCTTCGTGCTTGTCGGCCTCGCCAGCCTGTCCGCCGCGCATGCTCATTCAACGGAGCCCTTTTCGCCAACCGCCACAGCGGATTTCGAAATCGTCTCGCTGGATGAATGTTGCCACGCGGCGGATCAGGGGGCGCAACATACCGACTGCGCGGGCGCGATCTGCTGGAGCCTTTCGGCCCTTGTTGGCCATGACGCGGAGGGAATTCCGCCTCACGCCGCATCGCCAAGCCCCCTGAGAGAGGCCTGCGCATGCACGAGCCGCGCGCAGGCCCCTCTCCTGCATCCCCCGATCTCCGTCTGATCCTCAGGCAACCGGCGTCCCGCGCGGGACGCCACTGACCGGCCTTGCACCGCGCGGGCCGGTCTCCACCACGGATCGGGATGATGCGATATGACCACCAAGGTCGAGACACGGCACCAATACGCGACCGCGACGCTGACCGTCCCCGGCATGGGCAGCGATCATTGCGCCGGGATCGTCAAGACCTCGCTCATGCGGCTTGAGGGGGTGCGCGCGGTTCACACCAACATCGCCAACCATCGCGCCCAGGTGGCCTATGACCCGGCCAGCCTCGCCAGCGATCAGTTGAAGGCCACAGTTGAGCGGGCGGGTTATGAAGTGGATGCGATCGAGGCGGGCGATTCCGATGGCCCGCGCGAAGTACGCCTGACGGTGCCCGGCATGGGCAGTGATCACTGCGCGGGGATCGTGGCGGACTCCATCCACCGCCTGCCGGGGATCGACAAGCTCGACACCAATATCGGCAATCACCGCGTGCGCGTGTCCTTCGACGCCGGGCAGACCGATGCGCAGACGATCCGCGCCGCCATCGAACGCGCAGGTTATGACGTGGACGCGCTCGAGGAAGGTCAGGCGCCGGATCACGCAAGCGACAGCGCCTCCGAGGAGCGATATCTCGCCCAGGCCTGGAAGCGGCTGTGGATCGCCGCCATTCCCACGACGCTGATCATGGTGCTGATGGGCCCGCACATGTTCTGGCAGCCGATCCCCGGCTATCTGGCGATCATCGCCGTGCTGGCCTTCCCGGTGGTGTTCCTGTTCGGCGGCTGGGCCACGCACCGCTCGGCCTGGCGCTCGCTCACCAATCGTACGGCGAACATGGATGTGCTTATCTCGATGGGCAGCCTGCCGCCCTATCTGATCGGGCTGGCGGGCTTCATCTGGCCGATGACCTCGTTCATCGAGATGGCGGCGACGATCATGACCTTCCATCTGGTGGGCCGTTATCTGGAAACCCGCGCCAAGGGCCGCGCCAGCCAGGCGATCAAGCGACTGATCACCATGGGCGCCAAGACCGCTTCGGTGCTGCGCGACGGCGAAGAAGTCGAGCTGCCGGCGGCCGAGCTTCAGCCTGGCGATGTCATGGTGGTCCGCCCCGGCGCGAAGGTGCCCACCGATGGTGAGATCATCGAGGGCAACAGCCATCTCGACGAGTCCCTCGCCACGGGCGAATCCGTGCCGGTCGAGAAAGGGCCGGGGGACGCGGTGATCGGCGCCACCATCAACAAGGAGGGCGTGCTGAAGGTGCGCGCCACCCGCGTCGGCGCCGACACCTTCCTGTCACAGGTGATCAAGCTGGTTGAGGAGGCGCAGGGCTCGAAAGTGCCAATACAGGAGCTGGCCGATCGGCTGACGGGGTATTTCGTGCCCGCAGTCCTCGTGATCGCGCTGGCGACCTTCGGCGTCTGGCTGGCCTTCGACGACATCTTCCGCCCGATCCTCGACTGGGGCGCGGGCTTCCTGCCATGGGTCGATCCCGGCATTTCCGCCCCGATGGGCGCGATCCTCGCGATGATCGCGGTGCTGGTCATCGCCTGCCCCTGCGCGCTGGGGCTGGCCACGCCCACGGCGCTGATGGTCGGCTCGGGCATGGGCGCCGAGCGCGGCGTTCTGATCCGTTCGGGCGAGGCGATCCAGAGCCTGAAGGACATCAAGGTTGTGGTCCTCGACAAGACCGGCACGATCACGAAAGGCAAGCCCGCGCTGACTGATGTGGTGACCGCCGAGGGCTTTGCCGAGGAAGCCGTGCTGCGCGCCGCTGCCGCGGTGGAAACGGGATCGGAGCACCCGCTG
>PWLT01000021.1 GCA_003558415.1 Hyphomicrobiales bacterium | reverse complement strand
TCTACGCACCGATCATCGAGGCCAGACAGCTGGACGACACCCAGATCGCCGTGCTGCCCGGCGGTATCGAGGTTGATGTGTCGCAGATCAGCGCATTGCGCCAGGGCGATACGGGCTGAGTGGACACGCCGCGTAGGCTGCGCGGATCGGCCACGCTCAAAGGATCGTACCCAGCCACATGCCGCCGCCGACCAGCCCACCACCGAGCAGCGCCCATGCCAGCGGCCAAAGCCGCGATTCGCGCTGTTGCGCGGAGTGCTGGTCCGCCCCGCGCCCGATCAGCCGGTCCTCGACCAGCCCGGGCAGTCGCGGGCCGAATCGCGCGAGCACATGCGCGGTGCGCGCCAGATCGCGCAGCACCGCGCGCGGGCCGACATTATCGCGGATGTAGGATTCGACGACGGGCTGGGCGACCTGCCAGATATTGATCGACGGGTGGAGTGAGCGCGCCACCCCTTCGACCACCACCATCGTGCGTTGCAGCAGGATCAACTCGGTGCGCGTCTCCATTCCGAACCGCTCGGTGACCTCGAAGAGATAGCTCAGCAGCCGCGCCATGGAGATCCGCGTGGCGTCCATGCCGAAGATCGGCTCGCCGACCGTGCGCAGTGCACGGGCGAATTCGTCGATGTCGCGATCGGGCGGCACATAGCCGGCCTCGAAATGCACCTCGGCCACGCGCCGGTAATCCTTGCGGATGAAGCCGTAGAGGATCTCGGCATAGACACGGCGCGTGTATTCGTCGATCCGCCCCATGATGCCGAAATCATAGGCGATGATGTCGCCGTTCGACGCCACCTTGAGATTGCCCTGATGCATGTCGGCATGGAAGAAGCCGTCGCGCAGCGCGTGGCGCAGGAAGAGTTGCAGCACCCGCTCGCCCAGCTCCCGGCGGTCATGCCCCGCAGCGTCGATGGCCGCGTTGTCACCCAGCGCGACGCCCTCCGCCCAGCCCAGCGTCATCACGTTGCGGCTGGAGAGGAACCAGTACGGGCTGGGCACCCGGAAACCTTCGTCATCGGCCGTATTGGCCGCGAACTCGGCGGCCGAGGCGGTCTCGAGCCGCAGATCCAGCTCGCCCATCACCACGCTTTCGAAATGTTCGATCACGTCGCGCGGGCGCAGCCGCCGGGTGGAGGGCAACAGCAGCTCGATCAGACCGGCTGCGAAGTAGAAGGCGTCAATGTCCGTGCGGAAGGCCTGCAGAATGCGCGGGCGCAGTACCTTCACCGCGACCTCCTCGCCGGTCTCGGCCAGCCGCGCCTTGTGGACCTGCGCGATCGAGGCCGCGGCGATGGGCTCGCTGAACTCCGAATAGAGGCGCTCCACCGGCATCTCCAGCTCCCGCTCGATCATCCGGCGCGCGACGGCGGAGGGGAACGGCGCCAGCTTGTCCTGCAGCACGCGCAGCTGATCGGCGACGTCCTGGCCGACCACGTCGGGTCGGGTCGAGAGGATCTGGCCGAACTTGATATAGGCCGGCCCCAGCGCGGTGAGCGCGCGCGTCGTCGGCGGCAAGGCCGGGTCGCCCTTGAGGCCGAGCCATTTGAACGGCCAGCCCAGAATGCGGGCCGCAACGCGCAGCCGCGGCGGTGCCTGCATCGCCTCGAGCACCACGCGCATGGCGCCTGTGCGCTCGAATGTGGCGCCGGTGCGGATCAGCCGCCAGAGGTTGTGGGGCCCCTTCACCTAGAGCTTCCAGCCCGAATGCAGCGCCGCCACCCCCATCGACAGGTTGCGGTATTTCACCTGTTCGAAGCCGGCCTCGCGGATCATCGCGGCGAACGTTTCCTGATCGGGAAAGCGGCGAATCGATTCGACCAGATACTGGTAACTGTCGCGATCGCCCGCAACGACCTGCCCCATCCAGGGGATGACGTTGAAGCTGTAGCGGTCATAGGCCCATTGCAGCGCGGGAACGGGCAGTTGGGTGAATTCCAGTACCATCAGCCGCCCGCCCGGCCGCAGCACGCGGAAGGCCTCGGCCAGCGCGTCCCCGATGCGGGTGACGTTGCGAATGCCGAAGGAGATCGTGTAGGCGTCAAAGCTCGCATCAGGAAAGGGCAGCGCCATCGCATCGCCCGCCACCCAGTCGAGCCGAGCGTCCAGGTGTTCGGTCTCCGCGCGCCGGCGCCCCTCCACAAGCATCGACTCGGTCATGTCGAGCACCACCGCCGAGGCCCCCGGCGCCCGGTGCAGGAAGCGAAACGCGATGTCGCCCGTGCCGCCGGCCACATCCAGCAGCCGCTGACCGGCGCGCGGGGCGAGCCAGTCCATCATCGCATCCTTCCAGATGCGGTGCACGCCCGCCGACATCAGGTCGTTCATCAGATCATAGCGCTCTGCCACGCGGGTGAAGACGCCGTGCACGAGCCCGGCCTTCTCCTCCTCCTGCACGGTTCGCTCACCGAAATGCGTGGTTCTGCCGCTCTCGTCGCTCATCTGGCCTTGCCGTTTGCTGCGCCTCCCCTCCTTATAGGACGCGCGCGGGCCGACACAATGCGGCGTGCGCGCCGCAGGGAGGGAGCGATGCCGGAACTGCCCGAGGTCGAAACGGTGCGCCGCGGTCTGCTGCCGGTGATGGAGGGCCGGTGCATCGCGCACGCGCAAACCCGCCGCGCCGATCTGCGCTGGCCGTTTCCGCCGCGCATGGCGCAGCGCCTGACCGGCCAGCGGGTCGAGCGGTTGCGCCGGCGCTCCAAGTATCTGATGGCGGATCTGTCCTCGGGCGAGACGCTGCTGCTGCATCTGGGCATGTCGGGGCGCATTCTCGTCTCGGGGGCGGAGCCCGCGGCCGCGCGCGCCGCGCCCGGCGCCTTCGCGCTGACGCATCCCGCGCCGGAAAAGCACGACCATGTGGTGATCGACATGGAGAATGGCGCGCGCGTGACATTCAACGATGCGCGGCGGTTCGGGATAATCGATCTGGTCGACACCGAGGCGGCACAGGCGCACCGGCTGCTCGCCGGGCTGGGGCCGGAGCCGCTGGGCAACG
>PWLT01000067.1 GCA_003558415.1 Hyphomicrobiales bacterium | reverse complement strand
CGGTGACCACAGTGGCTATCGGGGCCCATTGATCCCGATATACCGGCCATCCGCCCCGCTCGGAGCTTCACCGCCACAACGTCCTGCGCGCGGATTTCACCGGGCCGCGCTCGCACACGGCGCCATCGCTGCCGGAAGCTAGATAATATTGACCTCCACGCTGTCGGCCAGCGTGTTGGCGATGAAGCAGTAGCGATGCGCGCGGTGTTGCATCTCGTCGAGTTTCGTATCCTTGAGCGCGAAGCCGGTGTCAAAGCGTACCACCGGATGCAGATCGATGCGCGTCACCGCCATCTGGCCCTTCGCGTTCTTGCCCAGATGAGCGACCGCGTGGTCGTGATAGCTCGCCACCGGCCAGCCGGCCTTGGCGGCCAGCGCGAGGAACGTCATCATGTGGCAACTGGACAGGGCCGCGGCGAGGGCCTGTTCGGGGTTCGTATTGCCGGGATCGCCGCCCCAGTCGGGGGCGGCATCCACCCGGACCTCGTGGTCGTCATTGTATTGGACGGTATGGGCGTTGGAATACTTGCCGCTCCTGAGCGCGGGCTCCGCGCGCTGCCAGTGCAGGTCGATGGAAAGGTCGGACATGGTGCGGCCTGTAATCGTTTCAATGCTCCGTGGGGCGGCGGCTCACGATGCGGCGAGCTTCTTCTTCGGATCGTAGAAGGGCCGCTCCACCACGGTGGCGCCGGTCGCGCCCTCGTGCGTCATAACCTCCAGATCGGTGCCGAGTTCGGCACAATCGGCCGACACCATGGCCAGCGCGATGTTCTGATCGAGGCGCGGCGAATAGACCGCAGAGGTGACCTTGCCGACGCGATCGCCGCCGCGGGTGATGGTCCAGAAGGTGGTGTTCGGCCCCTTCAGCGGCGCGCCATCGATGCGCAGGCCGACCTGTTTGCGGCTCACCCCGCGATCGCGGATGCGGCGCAGCGCGGCCTTGCCGATGAAATCGGCCTCCATGTCGAGATTGACCAGCCGGTCGAGCCCCAACTCATAGGGGTTGGTGTTGATATCGGCATCCGCATGATATGAAAGCATCGCGCCCTCGATGCGGCGGATCGACGAGGTATGGCCGGGCTTGAGACCGAACGGCGCCCCGGCGGCCATGATCCGCTCCCACAGCTCATCGCCGCGCGCACCATCGCGCAGGTAAAGCTCGTAGCCCAGCTCACTGGACCATCCGGTGCGCGAGACGATCAGCGGAATGCCGTCCAGATCCACCTCGCGCAGCCAGTAATAGCGCAGGTCCATGATGCTCTCGCCAAAGAGCGCGTGCATCACCTGGCCGGATTTGGGGCCCTGCAGCTGCAGCGGCGAGACGTCCGGCTCGCGGATCGTGACATCCATGCCCGAATGCACGGCCACGCCCTGCGCCCAGAGCAGGATGTCGCTGTCGGCCAGCGAGATCCAGAAGTGGTTTTCGTCCAGCCTGAGCAGGATCGGATCGTTGAGGATGCCGCCCTCGGCATTGGTGATCAGGACATACTTGCACTGCCCGACCGCCATCTTCGACAGATCGCGCGGCGTGAGCATCTGGGTGAATTTCGCCGCGTCCGGCCCGGTGATCTCGACCTGCCGTTCCACCGCCACGTCGCACAGGATCGCGTCATTGACGAGGTTCCAGAAATTCTGCACCGGATCGCCGAAATCGCGCGGGATATACATGTGGTTATAGACCGAAAACCCTTGCGCGCCCCAGCGGACGGTCGCGTCGAAATAGGGGGATTTGCGGATCTGGGTTCCGAACCCGAAATCATTCGACTGCGTCATGGTCTTCGCCCTCGTTCACCGGCGGGACGATTCGCTGTGGAACGTCCCGATCACGCGGATCTCTACCATCAGATGCGTGCCGGGATCGGACTGAAAATCACTCGCGCGAAGACCGGGCAGACTGTTCTCGGGCAGCTTGCAGGCCGCTCAGGCGGGAGGTGTCAATTGCCGGTCCTGGCGGCCAGTCTCGCAAGGTTGGGCGGCGCGGACTTGACCTCGCGCGTCACGATATAGGTCATGTAGCGCTCGATCCCCAGTTCGGCGGCGAGCAGGGAGTCCATCAGGTTCTGGAATGCGGCCAGACTGGGGACAAGCACGGTCATGACGTAATCCATGCCGCCGCCTGTGGCGATGCATCCGGTGATTTCATCAATCTCGCGGATATGGGCCTCGAACCTGTCGAAATCCGATTTGCGGTGATGCGCCAGGGAAACGGTCACGACAACACGGGTGACGTCAGCGATGCGATCGAGCGCGATGTCGGCGTGATACCCGCGGATGTATCCGGCCGCCTTCAACCGGGTCAGTCGTGCCCAGCAAGGTGTCGGCGACAGGTTCACGATCTCGGCAAGTCTGGTCTTGCTCAACTGGCCGTGCTTCTGAACCGCGCTGAGGATGCGAATATCGGTCGCATCAAGGCCATGTCTTTCGCTCATGCGGAACTCTCGTTGAGGCTTTGCCGCATCATCCGCCACCACAGGCCGGGAAGCAACGTCACACTCGATCAAGGTCATTGCGGAGCACAGCCCATGACAGCGGCGCCGAGGGCTTGCTGCGGGTGGCGATAGGACCGTCCCTTTCCGCTCTTTCCGGGGTGGGAGGGTTCTCGCCACGCCCCCTGCAATGCGCGCAGGGAACGCCCAGATCCGGCCAATCCAGGTCGCCTGACAGGTCCATCGAAACGGACGCATTCCACCCATGACCGGGGTTGTGCTAGCGGTGGCAGTCCATGAGCAGAGATTCCACAATAATTCTTCACTGATACAGAAATAACTTGAATTCACTTCACGCAATACCTATCAAAGTTCGCGCGAAAGGACTGATATTGAGGGGGACCAGCAATCATGACCGGGGCACACGCCCTCATCGCTGTCCTGAAGGCTGCCGGCGTGCGGACAATCTTCAGCCTTTCCGGCAATCAGATCATGCCCGTCTATGACGCGCTGCTGGGCAGCGGCATCCGCATCGTGCATGTGCGCCACGAAGCGTCGGCCGTCTACATGG
>PWLT01000360.1 GCA_003558415.1 Hyphomicrobiales bacterium | reverse complement strand
TCACCCGCCTTGTCGGCGAGCGCCTGCGCGTTGGAGAGGGTGCGCATGCCCGACTTGCAGTGGAACACCACCACATTGGCACCGTCACGCGGGAGTTCGCCCTTGTCGAACTCGCTCAGCGCGAAGTTGCGCGCCTGGGGAATGTGCTCACGCGCATGTTCGGCCCGATCGCGCACATCCACGAGGACGGCGCCTTCATCGATGAGGCGCTTGGCTTCGGCGGGGGAGATGGTCGGAAGGGTCATGGGGGTCTACTCCTCGAATTCGTCCTGTGCGGCGAACCGGCGGAAAACCTGCTTTTCCACCGGTCGCTGAAACATGTCCGTAATTTAGAAGTTGCTTATATATTTGTCAAGGGCGGATATGCGCCCGCGCCCGCGCCCGGGGGAGGAGTGCCCCAAAAAGAAGGGCCGTCCACAAGGGACGGCCCGACCTCGATTCTGGCGGCTTCGATCCGAGTTCCCCGGGGGGCTGGGGGGCTGACTAGACCGGGAAGACCGGCCCGAAACCATCGAGATCAGGATTGATCGCCCATCTTCCGGGCCGGTCTTTGTCCTGAAAACGGCGAATTTGTGATTTCGGCGGCCCTGGCATGCGCGCGTGTGCGACATGATTGCGCACCATCGGGGGTATGGCGAGGAATCTGGGCCCATCATCTGCTTGCAAGCCGGGGCTGAATGATGGCAAAGCTCGATAACGTCGCAAGCCTGACCGGACCAAGCCGCATGACCGACCGGCCCCAACCGCCTTCCCTCGACCAGTTTCGCCGCGTGGTGATCAAGGTCGGCTCGGCCCTGCTCGTCGATCGGGCTCGCGGGCGCCTGAACGCCGCCTGGCTGGCCTCGCTGGCGGAAGACATCGCGGATCTGAAAGGCCAGGGTGTCGAGGTGCTCGTCGTCTCCTCCGGGGCCATTGCACTCGGACGCACGGTGCTGGGCCTGTCCGGCGGCAGCCTGAAGCTGGAGGAGAGCCAGGCGGCGGCTGCCGTCGGGCAGATCGCGCTGGCCCGGCTCTGGGCGGAGATGCTCGGCCACCATGCGGTCCAGGCCGGGCAGGTGCTGGTGACCTTCGCCGATACGGAGGAGCGCCGCCGCTATCTCAATGCCCGCGCCACGATGCAGAAACTGCTCGAACTGGGCGCCGTCCCGGTCGTCAACGAAAACGACACCGTGGCCACGAACGAGATCCGCTACGGCGACAATGATCGCCTGGCGGCGCGGGTGGCAGCGATGATCGGGGCGGATCTGCTGGTCCTGTTCTCGGATGTGGACGGGCTCTACACCGCCCCGCCCGGGAGCGATCCCGATGCCAGGCATCTCCCCGTGATCGCGCGAATCACGCCCGAAATCGAGGCCATGGCCGGCGGAGCCGCCTCGGAGCTCTCGCGCGGGGGCATGCGCACGAAGATCGAGGCCGGCAAGATCGCCACGGGCGCGGGCGCGCACATGATCATCGCCGATGGGCGGGTGAAGAATCCGCTCGCACGCATCGCCGGCGGCGCACGCTGCAGCTGGTTCCTGACCCCCTCGACGCCGGCAAGCGCGCGCAAGGCCTGGATCGGCGGCAGTCTGGAGCCGCGCGGTACGCTGCATGTCGATGCCGGGGCCGTGGCCGCGCTCGACCAGGGGGCGAGCCTGCTGCCGGTCGGCGTCACCCGGATCGAGGGCGATTTCGCCCGCGGCGATGCGGTCCTGATCCGCGCGCCCGACGGCGCGGTGCTCGGGCGCGGACTCGTCGCCTATGACCATGAAGACGCGGCGCGCATCATCGGGCGGCGCAGCGCCGAGATCGCCGATATCCTCGGTTTCCGCGGGCGCGACGCGATGGTGCATCGCGATGATCTGGTCGTGCGCCCCGCCTGAACATGCCGGGCCGCGCCTGCCCCCGCCGCAACCCTCTGCCCGCGCGTTTACCATCAGGTAACCATGACGGTCACATGCTCGCCGCATGCGACCCCGAAAACCGCGCGGCGGATTCGGGGGCAACGGAGCAGATCATGAAACATGTCGCGGTCTTGATGGGGGGATGGTCGGCCGAGCGGGAGGTCAGCCTGAAGAGCGGCGCGGCCTGTGCCGAAGCCCTCGAATCGGAGGGCTACCGGGTCAGCCGGATCGACGTGACGCCGCAGGTCGGCAACACGCTTTGCGATCTGAACCCCGATGTCGCCTTCAACGCCCTGCACGGTCCGATGGGCGAGGACGGCAAGATCCAGGGTGTGCTGGAATATCTGCGCATTCCCTACACGCATTCCGGGGTGCTCGCCTCGGCGCTGGCCATGGACAAGGCCCGGGCCAAGACGGTGATGCAGGCCGCCGGCGTGCCAGTTCCGCAGGGGAAAGTCGTTAACAGGTTCGAGGTCGCACGCGCCCATGTGCTGGAGCCGCCCTATGTCGTCAAACCCATTTCGGAAGGCTCCTCCTTCGGCGTCATCATCGTGCGCGATGCGCGCAGCCATCCGCCACAGGAACTGAGTGGTACGGATTGGGTCTTCGGTGACGAAGTGCTTGCCGAGCAATATGTTGCGGGCCGGGAGCTGACCTGCGCGGTGATGGGCGACGAGGCCCTCGACATCATCGAGATCAAGCCCGCCACCGGGGGCTTCTACGACTATGACGCGAAATATGCAAAAGGCGGCTCGATCCACGTTCTGCCCGCAGAAATTAAACCGAATATTTACCAAGACATTCAACAGTTGGCGTTAACGGCGCATCAATCTCTCGGGTGCCGCGGCGTGAGTCGCACCGATTTTCGATACGACGACGGACCGGACGGTACCGGCCTCCTCGTCGCTCTCGAGGTCAACACCCAGCCCGGCATGACCGGGACGAGCCTGGTGCCCGAAATCGCCGCCCACAAGGGCATATCATTTGGTGAGCTTGTACGATGGATGGTCGAGGACGCCAGTTTGAACCGCTGAGGGCCGGCACAGCCGGTCCCGGTGCGACGCGTTCCGCGGGGCGCTGGCGCCGGCTCGGCTCGCTGTTCATCGGCGCGTTCCC
>PWLT01000150.1 GCA_003558415.1 Hyphomicrobiales bacterium | reverse complement strand
GCGTCCGTCACCAGCTACTACACCTTCTTCCTGATCGAGCGCTTCGAGCTGACCACCCAGCAGTCGCAGATCATGCTGTTCGTCTTTCTCGGGGCCATGGCGCTGGGGGTGGCACTCGGCGGCCCCATCGGCGACCGGATCGGCACGCTGTCGGTGATCTGGGTGTCGATCCTGGGCGTGCTGCCCTTCACGCTGATGCTGCCCTATGTGGATTTGTTCTGGACCGGGGTGCTCTCGGTGGTGATCGGGGTAATCCTGGCCTCGGCGTTTCCGGCCATCGTGGTCTTCGCACAGGAACTCGTGCCCGGCCGCGTGGGCATGATCGCCGGCATCTTCTTCGGGTTTGCCTTCGGCATGGGGGGCATCGCGGCGGCGGTGCTGGGCGTGCTGGCCGATGCGCGCGGGATCGAGTGGGTCTATCGGGCGGTGGCGTTCCTGCCGCTGATGGGGCTGCTCACGGTGCTGCTGCCACGCCGGCGCGAGATGATGGGCGCGCATTAGGGCGCGTCGCGCTTGATCGGTTTCACCTCGCCCGGGCCGCTCGCGGCCCGGGAATGCGCCCGCCCGCCCCGTCACGCCGCAGGCGTGCCTCCGGCACGACGGCGGGCGCATGCCCTCTGGTCGGAGCTGTATGAGTCCGATTCAACGCAACAAGCCATAGGCGGGCAACTCCTGGTTGATGACCGGACTGCGAATCCGCGGCCCCATGTATGCGCCCATCCCCGAGTCAAACTTCAGTCGAAACGCCTTGGCATTGGTCGATCATCTCGCCGCGCACCACCTCCCGCAGGGTTGCAATGAACGCTTCGTGCAGCGATGTCGGAAGCCAGCGCCTGCGGGTCGTGGCGCCCACGCTCTTGCCCGGGTCGCCCAGGTCATAGGCCAGCCGGACGAGAAGCCCCGTTTCGAGCTCGTAGCGGATCTGGTGGCTCGACAGCAGCGCCAGGTGATCGCTGCGCAGCAGGATGCCGCGCGCAGCCACGAGCGAGCCGGTTTCGACCGTCCCGCGCAGCGCCAGACCCTCGGGGCCGGCGAGCGAGGCTTCGCGGAAGGTTCTCCGCGCGGGGCTTCCCTCTCTCGCGGTGATCCAAGGATAGGCCGCAAGTTCGGCGAAATCCACCTCGCGGCGTCCGGCAAGCGGATGGCCGCTGCGGGCCACAACTGACAGGCGGTAGTCAAAGAGGCGCTCCTGCGCGAACAGGCGCGTGTCGAACCTCTTGCGCATCGCGCCGATCAGGATATCGATGCGCCCCATTTCGAGATCGGCCATCAGATCCTCATAGCGGCCCTCGGCAATGGAAAAGCGTGCATTTGGATAGTCCCGCGTCAGTCGGGCGATCACCTCGGGGACGACCGTGGTGCGCACCAGCGGCAGGGTACCGATGCGCACCGTGCCCTCGACCCGGTCATGCAGGCCGAGGATCTCGACGCGCGCGTTCTCGATCTCGTTGAGTGCCAGCCGCGCCGCGCGTGCCACCGAGACGCCGCGCGGCGAGAGGCGCATCAGCCGTCCGCGCCCCTCGAAGAGCGGCGCGCCGAGCAGCGTCTCGAGCCCCCGCGCGGCGCGCTGGACGGCCGGCTCCGATGTTCCCAGCAGCGCCGCGGCAGCGGTGAAACTGCCCCCCTCGGCATAGGCCGAGATCGCGCGCACATGTGTCGTCGTCAGCCCGACGGGTAGCTGGTGGCGCCCCCTGCGCCCGGCAGGCAGGGTGGCGGCGCCGAGAAGATCGAGCGCCCGCCGGGCGCGCAGTCGCGCCAACTCGCCCTCCGCCGTCGGCTCCACCCCCGCATCGCTGCGCACCAGCAGCCGTGCGCCCAGAGCGTCCTCGAGCCGACCGATCGCCTGTGAGGCGGCGGGCTGGCTGACATTGATCACCCCGGCCGCATCGGACAGCGAGCCCAGACGCACCGCCTCGCAAAACAGGCGCAGATGGCGCAGGTTCGGCCAGATCATCGCATCGGCCCTCGCCACCGCAGGCCTTGGTTGCCTGAGCGCGGGCCGCGCAGTCGCGCCTCTACGATCATTGCGACTGCCTTTCTCATGCGCCCCACGCCCCCTGAATTCGCATGATTACTATAACCGTCCCTTATATCTCAACTGAAGAACGAATTGGGCGCGCGGCTGGGGTTGCGATAGAAATCACGAACAGCGAAACACCATCAGATCGGGATGTTCGCGCTGGCAGGGAGGACGATTGCATGACACAGAGAGGACCGGAACATGAATGAGCCCTGCTTCGATGTCGCGCATCTGGGTCATGTCGAACTCTACACCGACAAGCCCGAGGAAAGCCTCGACTTCTTCACCCGCGTTTACGGCTTGAGCGAAAGCGGGCGCGAGGGTGACAGCGTCTATCTGCGCGCCTTCGACGACTATGAATATCACACGCTCAAGCTGACCGCGCATGACACGACCGGGGTGGCCCATATCGGCTATCGCGCCAGTTCACCCGCCGCGCTGGAACGCCGCGTCAAGGCGATCGAGGCGATGGGCTGCGGCATCGGCTGGGTGGAGGGCGACAAGGGCCACGGCCGCGCCTATCGTTTCCACAGCCCCGACGGACATGTGTTCGAACTCTACTTTGACACGAACGAATATGTCCCGTCCGAGGCGGAGCGCCCCGCGCTCAAGAACATCGCGCAGCGCTACCACGGGCGCGGGGTGTGCCCGCGCCGGCTGGATCATCTCAACCTGCTTGCCCAGGACGTGGACGAGATGCGCGATTTCATGACCGGCGCGCTGGGCAGCCGCGTGACCGAGCAGATCCAGCTCAATGACGGGCGGCTCGGCGGCTGCTGGTTCACGGTCAACAACAAGACCTACGATCTGGCCTGCACGCTTGACCACACCACCGCGCGCGGGCGGTTTCACCACATCACCTATGCCGTGGATCAGCGCGAGGACATCCTGCGCGGCGCCGACATCTTTCTGGAGAACGGCGTGCATATCGAGACGGGGCCGCACAAGCACGCCATTCAGGGAACCTTCTTTCTCTATGTCTGG
>PWLT01000190.1 GCA_003558415.1 Hyphomicrobiales bacterium | reverse complement strand
CGCGGCTCAGCCCTCCATCGCCTCCAGTTCGTCAATCATCCCCGAGATCATGCTCAACCCCTTGTCCCAGAAGGCCGGGTCCGAGGCGTCGAGGCCGAAGGGGGCGAGCAGTTCCTTGTGATGTTTCGAGCCGCCCGCGCGGAGCATGTCGAAATACTTGTCGCGGAACTCCGGCCCACTTTCCTCGTAGACCGCGTAGAGCGCGTTCACGAGCCCGTCGCCGAAGGCATAGGCATAGACGTAGAAGGGCGAATGCACGAAATGCGGGATATAGGTCCAGAAGGTCTCATACCCGTCCATGAAGTTGAACACCGGCCCGAGGCTTTCGGCCTGCACGCTCATCCACAGCGCGTTGATGTCGTCGGGTGTCAGCTCCCCGCCGCGCCGTGCCTCATGCAGCTTGCACTCGAAATCGTAAAACGCGATCTGGCGCACCACGGTGTTGATCATGTCCTCGACCTTGCCGGCGAGCAGGGTCTTGCGCTCGGCCTGCGTGGCGGCATTGGCAAGCAGGCGGCGGAAGGTGAGCATCTCGCCAAAGACGCTCGCGGTTTCGGCCAGCGTGAGCGGCGTGGCCGAAAGCAGCTCCCCCTGCCCGGCCGCGAGCACCTGATGCACCCCGTGGCCCAGCTCATGTGCGAGCGTCATCACGTCGCGCGGTTTGCCCAGATAGTTGAGCATGATGTAGGGGTGCACTTCCGTCACCGTGGGATGCGCGAAGGCCCCCGGTGCCTTACCCGGCTTGACGCCCGCGTCGATCCAGCCGCGTTCGAAGAAGGGCTCGGCAATCTCCGCCATCTTGGGCGAGAACTCGGAATAGGCGTTCATCACCGTTTCGCGCGCGGTCTGCCAATCCACCGTCTTGGGCGGCTCGATGGGCAGCGGCGCGTTGCGGTCCCAGATCTCCAGCCGCTCAAGCCCCATCCATTTCGCCTTGAGCGCGTAATAGCGGTGGCTGAGCCGGGGATAGGCGTCCACCACCGCATCGCGCAGCGCCTGCACGACCTCGGGCTCGACGTGATTGGCCAGATGCCGCCCGGTCTGCGGCGTGGGCATCTTGCGCCAGCGGTCCTCGATCTCCTTTTCCTTGGCAAGCGTGTTGTGAACGCGCGCAAACAGCCGGGTTCTGTCGGAAAACACCGCAGCCAGGGCGCGCGCGGCGGCCTCGCGGCGCGAACGTTCGGGGTCGGTGAGCAGGTTGAGCGTCGATTCGAGGCCCAGCGCCTCGCCATCCACGTCGAATTCCAGCGCCGCCATCGTTTCGTCGAAGAGCCGGTTCCAAGCGGCGGCGCCGACGGTGGACTGATCGTGGAGGAACCGCTCCAACTCGTCGGAGAGCTGATAGGGGCGCATCGCGCGCAACCTGTCGAAGACCGGCTTGTAGCGCGCCAGCGCGGCATCGGCGGCAAACAGCGCCTCCATCGCCGCGTCCTCGATGCGATTGACTTCGAGCGAGAAGAACACCAGCGGCGTCGTGTAGGTGGTGATGCGGTCCTGCATGTCGGCCACGAACTTGGCGCGTTCCGCATCGGTGGTGTTCTGATGATAGCGCAAGCCGGCAAAGGACATCAGCCGCCCGGCCACCACGTCGATGCGCTCATAGCGCTGCACGCATTCGAGGAAGGCGGCCGCATCGAGCCCGGCGAGCCGGCCCTCGTAATCCGTCGCGAAGGCCTTGCATTCGCTCTCGAGCCAGCCGAGGTCGCGCTCGATCTCGGGCGCGTCCGGCCCCGCATAGAGATCGCTCAGATCCCATTCCGGCAGGTCGCCCAATGCGGCAGCGCCGGTGGCGCCGTCGGCGGCATGGACGGGGCGGGGAAACTCGCGCATCATCATCTCAATCCTCTCCTGTTCCAGCCTTCCACATATGCCCCGCGGCCCTGTCTTAGCAACCCTGCCGCCGGGCGTCGGGCGGCTTGACCCCAAACGCCTTTCGGCTAGGGTGCGCGCGACCCGATGGAAGGAATCCCGCCATGCCGCAGCGTCTGCATCTCGTCTTCGGCGGAGAGCTCAAGGATCCCGCCAAGAACACGTTCGAGAATGTCGACGACATTCACATCGTCGGAATGTTTCCCGACTATGCCAGTGCCCATGCGGCCTGGCAGGCGGAGGCCCAGCGCACCGTCGATGACGCGCATACCCGCTATTTCATCGCCCATATCCACCGGCTGCGCGACGAGGAGCAGGAAGCCTCTCCGACCGAGGAGCTGGGTGATTGATCACAGGCGGACACGCGCGACATGAGGCCATCGCCGGGGCTTGCGCTCTATCTCGCCGTGACATCGCGCATGGCCGGCGGAGCTGATCGCGCGGGCGAGCTTCCCCAGGCGCCGGGGGCGCCCCCCATCGTATGGCTGCACGCCCCGCGCTCGGAGGCGCTGCGGCCGCTCTGCGCATTGGCCGTCAGGCTCGACCGGGAGCGGCCGGGAACCGGCATGGTCCTCACCCATCCGCCCGACGCACCGCCCTGCCCCGAGAGCCTGCCCGCAGGTTGCCACGCCGTGTCCGCCCCTGTGGACACCCCGGCGCGCATCCGCGCCGCGCTTCGGCGCTGGGCGCCCGGGGCGCTGGTGCTGGGGGCGGGGCCGCTCGCGCCCGCGATGATCCATGAGGCGGATGCAGCCGGGGTGCGCATGATCATGGTCGATGCGCGCGTGCCCGCGGTGGACACGGTCTGGCCCATCTGGCGCGGGCTGCACCGGACCCTGTTGCGGCGAATGCATCGCATCCTTCTATGCGATGCGGCCGGGCGGCGGGCATTCCGCCGCGCCGGGGCGCCCGAGGAGGTGCTGGAGGAGGTCGGCGCGCTCGCGGTGGGCGCCGGCGCGATGGAGGTCAACGCGGCCGAGCGCGATGCCCTCGCGCAGCTCATTTCCGTGCGTCCGGTCTGGCTGGCGGTGGCGGTGCCGGAGGCCGAGGAGGCCGCGGTGCTCCACGCCCAGCGGCAGGCGCAGAGGATGGCCCACCGGCTGCTGCTGATCCTTGTGCCAGCCGACCCCGCGCGCGGCGAGGCGATCGCCGCCGCAGCGCAGGCGATGGGCATGAACGTGGCGCGCCGTAGCGCCGAGGAGGAACCGCATAACGAGCATCAGCTCTATATCGCCGATACCGAGGGCGAGTTGGGGCTGTGGTACCGTCTGGCGCCGATCACCTTCGTGGGGGGAACGCTGCGCCTTGACGATGCGCAAGCTGGCGCGATCAAGGGACCCGAGTCAGCAGACGACGGCGGGCGCGACCCGCTGGAGCCCGCTGCGTTGGGCTCGGCTGTGATTCACGGCCCCCGCACCGCAGCCTGGGAAGCCACCTATCGCGCCTTCGCCCGGATGCGCGGCGCCTGGCGTGTCTCGAACGGGGCAGGGCTGGCGGAGGCGGTGATCGCGCTGCTGGCACCCGATCGCGCGGCGGTGCTGGCACGGGCGGGATGGTCGGTGGCGACGCAGGGTGCCGAAGCGACCGACCGTGCGGTGGAACTGGTCATCGAGGCGCTGGACGGCCCCGAGGGGAGCCACGACTGATGCGCCCGCCACGCTTCTGGTACGCCGCGCCCGACCGGCCCGGCCCGATGCCGCACCTGCTCGCCCCGCTGGCATCGCTTTATGGCGCGGCGACCGCGCGCCGGGTTGCGCGGCGCGCGGTTGGGGGATATCGCGCGGCGGTGCCGGTGATCTGCGTCGGCAATCTGGATGTGGGCGGCACCGGGAAGACGCCTGCGGTCATGGCGCTGACCGGGATGCTGGCCGGGCGGTACGGGGAGGTCCATGTCGTCACGCGTGGCTATCGCGGCCGGATGCGGGGTCCGGTGCGTGTCGATCCACGCCGTCACGGGGCCGCCGATGTGGGCGACGAGCCGCTGCTGCTGGCGGCCTTCGCGCCGACCTGGGTTGCGCGCGACCGCGCCGCGGGGGTGCGCGCGGCCGAGGCCGCCGGCGCCGGTGTCATCGTGCTCGACGATGGGTTTCAGAACCCCGCCATACGACCGGATTTTGCCCTTGTGGTGGTGGATGCGGCGCGCGGCTTCGGCAACCGCCGGGTTATCCCGGCCGGGCCGTTGCGCGAGCCCGTGGCGGCGGGGCTGGCGCGCGCCGACATGATCCTGTCGATCGGCGAGCCCCGCGCGCAGGCGGATTTCTCGGCGCGATGGGGGCCTGAAATCGCGGAGCGCACGCATCTGCGCGGCGTGCTTGAGCCGCTTGCGACGGGCATGTCCTGGAAGGGGCTGCGGGTCCTCGCCTTCGCCGGAATCGGGCACCCCGAGAAATTCTTCGCAACGCTGCGCGCACTCGGCGCCGATCTGCGCCGCGCCGAGGCTCTGGCCGATCACCAGCCTCTGACGGTCCGGCTCATGACCCGCCTGACGCTGGAAGCGAAGGCGCTCGGTGCGCAACTCGTGACCACCGAGAAGGATGCCGTGCGTCTGCCCGCGTCCTATCGCCCCAAGGTGCTGACACTCCCCGTTCGCCTGACACTCGAAGAGCCCGAGGCGCTGGAGGCGGCGCTCGACAGGGTCGTCGGGCCGCGCGCGGACAGCACCGAATCGAAGAACCCGTGAAGTCGCCGCTTGGCCACGCGCCCGGTGGCGCTCAGACCTTGCGCACGCGCCCGTGCAGGCCGCCTGCCGCGGCGGGAGGGGCCAGTTCGGCCGCGATTTCCTCGCTGTGCTCACCCAATCGCGGCGCGGGACGCGTCATGTCGCCCCCGCCCTCGGAAAAGACGAAGGGCGAGCCCACGCCCTTGAGCCCGCCCATGTCGAGCTCGAGCCCCCGCGCGCGGATTTGCGGGTCAGCAAAGACCTCCGCGGTGTCGTTGATCGGCCCGGCGGGAACGCCTTGTGCCTCGCAGGCGGCGAGCAGATCCTCGGCTGCCCATTCGGCGGTGCTCACCGAGAGCAGATCGGACAGCGCCTCGCGCCGGGCCACGCGCTCGGCATTGCTGGCGTATTCGGGCGCCTGGGCCAGTTCGGGGCGCTCCAGCAGCGCGCAAAGGCGCTGATACTGCGCGTCATTGCCGGTGGCGATGATGATGTGCCTGTCCGAACAGGGAAAGACCTGATAGGGGGCGAGATTGGGGTGGTAGTTGCCCAGCCGCTTGGGCGGGGTGCCGGTGGCGAAGTAGTTCATCGCCTGATTGGCCAGGATCGCGACCGCCGAGTCCATCAGCGCCATGTCGATATGCTGGCCGCGCCCGGTGGCATGGCGCTTGTGCAGCGCACCCAGAATCGCGGTGCAGGCATAGACCCCGGTGAAGATGTCGGTCACCGCGACACCGACCTTGTAGGGCTGGCCGTCGGTGGGGCCGGTGACCGACATGATCCCCGACATCCCCTGGATGATGTAGTCGTAGCCCGCACGATGGGCATAGGGGCCGGTCTGGCCGAAACCGGTGATCGAGCAATAGATCAGGCGCGGGTTGACCGCGCGCAGGCTCTCCCAGTCCAGGCCGTATTTCGCCAGACCGCCGACCTTGAAATTCTCGATCAGGACATCGGCCTCGCGCACCAGCGCGCGCACCGTCTCCTGCCCCTCGGGCGTGCGGAAATCGGCCGTGACCGAGCGTTTGCCGCGGTTGCAGGAATGGAAATAGGCCGCCTCGCGGGTGCCATCCTCGCGGGTGACGAAGGGCGGCCCCCATTGGCGGGTGTCGTCGCCGTCGGGCGATTCAACCTTGATGACGTCGGCGCCCATATCGGCCAGCGTCTGGCCCGCCCAGGGGCCGGCGAGGATGCGCGCCAATTCGACGACCCGTACACCTTCCAGCGGTCCGGGCAAGGCTCAGCCCTCCAGCCGCGAATCGAGCAGGGCCGAGAAATCCTCGTAGCTCATGTTGGAGTGCTTCTCGCCGTCGATAATGAAGGTCGGCGTGGCGTTGACCTCGTGCTCGGTGGCGTAATGCTGATAGACGCCGACCATCGCCTCGGCCTGATCGCTGTCCATCATGCAGGCATCGACCTCGTCGCCGGAAAGCCCGGACTGGCGCCCGAGGCTGCGCAGATTGTCGGCCACCTGCGCCGGGTCGTTCGAGCCCGCCCAGTCCTGCTGATGCTCGTAGATCAGATCGAGCATCGGAAAATAGCGGCTGTCATCGCCGCAGCGCGCCAGCATCGCCGCCCACAGCCCGTAGCGGTCGAAATACACCTCGCGATGGATGTAGCGCACATAACCCGGCTCGATGTAGTTCTCCATCAGCTGCGGCAGCACGTCGAAGTGGAAATTCGCGCAATGCGGGCAGGTCAGCGAGGCATATTCGATCACCTCCACTGGCGCGTCCGGATCGCCCTTGACCATGTCGGGGACCATGTCGAAGGCGGGCTCGGCAGGGGCCTCCTGCGCCTCTGCCATGCCGGGAAGCGGGCTGGTCGCGCCGCGCGGGCGGGCAAGCCACAGCCCGCCGCCGGCAACCACGAGCCCGGTGCCGCCCAGGGCGAGGAAAAGTCTTCTATCCATCGGTTTCATCCTTCCCGTTGCATTTGCGTGTTAGGACGTTTCGTGCCAGCGCTTCAAGGGCATTGCGCAATTGCGCATCCCCGACCCCTTGCGCAACCTCGGCCGCGCGCGCTGCAAGCGCGGGATCGGGCGCGCGTTTCGCGGGGGGATCGCGATGCGCGAATGGCTCGGCCGGTTCGGCGAAGCCCTCGGGCGCGGTCTGGGTGAGCACGATGCGCGAGATCGCGTTATAGCCGTAGCAGGCATTGACGCGCTCGCGGATCTTGGGGATCTGCATCTGCACGACCGGCGCGGCCGCCCCTGTCGTGAGCAGGGTGAGCGTGGCACCGAAGGCATCGCGGCGGTAGCTGATCTTGAGTGGCCGCGCCATGGCCGCGGTTTCCGCGCCCGCGATCTCGGCCCAGCGGGTGAGCAGCTTGGTGATCGCGAAGCCGCGCGATTCCCCCGCCTCGCGCACGCGGTCCTGAACCAGCCGGGCGGCCGGGCGGAAGCCGCCCCCGCGGCGCTCGCTCCTGTCCTTGTGCCGGGCCGCCATGGGCCTCCCCTGTTCATCGCTGCGTCGGACGCTATTCTAGACAGGTTGTCGCCCCAGACCAGAGCGATGCACAACAGGAGCCTCAAACTTGTGTGACGCAGCAGCCGCCGAGGCGATTCAGCGGGCCATCATGCAATGGTACGACGCCCATGCGCGCGATCTGCCCTGGCGCATCGGGCCGAGCGCGCGCGCTGACGGGAAACGGCCCGATCCCTATCGCGTATGGCTCTCGGAGGTGATGCTCCAGCAGACCACGGTGGCAGCCGTGCGCGCCTATTTCGAGCGCTTCACGACGCGCTGGCCGGGGGTCGAGGCCCTCGCGGCCGAGCGCGACGAGGAGGTCATGGCCGAATGGGCCGGGCTGGGGTATTACGCGCGCGCCCGCAACATGCTGCGTTGCGCACGCATCGTTGCACAGGATATGGACGGCCGCTTTCCGGATACCGAGGAAGGTCTGCTGGCTCTGCCCGGGATCGGCCCCTATACCGCCGCCGCCATCGCGGCCATTGCCTTCGAGCGCCCGACAACGGTGATGGACGGCAATGTGGAGCGCGTCATGGCGCGGCTCTTCGCGGTCGCCACTCCGCTGCCCGGCGCCAAGGCAGAGTTGAGGACCCTTGCCGCGCGGCTCACGCCGGCGGTGCGACCGGGCGATCACGCGCAGGCGGTGATGGATCTGGGCGCCACAATCTGCACGCCGCGCAACCCCGCCTGCGGGATATGTCCGCTCGCCGCGCATTGCCGCGCCCGCGCGCTGGGTCTGACGAGCGAGTTGCCGCGCAAGGCGCGCAAGCCCGCCAAGCCCGTGCGGCTGGGCCATGTCTATGTCGCGCGCCGCGATGACGGCGCCTGGCTGGTGGAGCGCCGCCCCGCGCGCGGATTGCTGGGCGGCATGCTGGGCTGGCCCGGGTCGGATTGGTGCGAGCAACCCGCCCCCGCACCGCCGCTGGAGGCACGATGGACGCCGCTGGAGGCCGAGCTGCGCCATACCTTCACGCATTTCCACCTGAGACTGACGCTGCATCTGGCGCGCGTCGAGATCGATGCCGAACCGGCGCGGGGCTTCTTCATGGCCGAGCCCGATTTCAGCCCCGCCGCCATGCCCACACTGATGCGCAAGGCGCATGACCTTGCCCGCCCGGTTCTCGACAGGTCGTTGCGCCGCGCCTAGATGCCACCGCGAATGACAGGAAAGGAGACATGAATGGCTGACCACGACTCCGCCACGGATGATTATGTCCTCACCCACACCATGCTGCGCATCAAGGACCCCGCCCAGTCGCTCCCCTTCTACGAGGAGGTGCTGGGCATGCGGCTGGTGACGCGGCTCGATTTCGAGGAGGCGCGCTTCTCGCTCTATTTCCTGCAGCCGCGCGGGCATGTTGATCAGGCCGATGGCTCGCTCGCGCAGACCTTCTCGCGCGCCGGGCTGCTGGAGCTGACGCATAACTGGGGCAGCGAAGATGACGACACCGCCATGCATTCGGGCAACACCGAGCCCAAGGGCTTCGGCCATATCTGCATCGCGGTGTCCGACATCAAGGCCGCCTGCGCGCGCTTCGAGCGGCTGGGTGTGACCTTCCAAAAGCGCCTCGGCGAAGGCGGGATGAAGGAGATCGCCTTCATCCGCGATCCCGATGGCTACTGGATCGAGATCGTCCAGCCCGATCTGATGGAGGGGCTGGTGGGCGGGGCGCGAAAGTGAGTGCCGCGACGTGATCACGCGTTTTCCCGCAGCGCGTGGATGCGCTAGACTGGCGGGGAGGCATCGGGGGTCGGTTTGCGGGCGTGATCGCCCTCGATGCCGGCGGCAGGAGAAGCGGTGAGGTCGGGATGCCTCCGGCGGGGATATTTTGACGAAGAAGATGGTGCGGGGGCGCGCATGAGCGAAGCGAGGGTGAGCACGGGCGCGGCCGTGGGGCGGCATCTGCGCGATGCGCTGCCGTTCTGGCTGTCGCTGGGGTTGTTGCCGCTTGCGGTGATCGGGGCGGTGGCGGGCAGCTGGACGGTCGTGCTGATGCCGCTTTATGCGTGGGCGCTGGTGTCGCTGCTCGACGTCCTTACCGGCATCAACGAGAGCAATCCCGACACCGAGACGCCCGAGGCCGATCTGTTCTGGTATCGGCTCATCACGCTGATCTGGTTTCCGATCCAGTTCTCGGTGATCTACGGTATGATCTGGTGGGTGAGCGCGACCGATCACCTCTCCACCCTCGAGGTGCTGGTGCTGTTCTTCGGGGTCGGGGTGATCTCGGGGACGATCGGGATCGTCTATGCGCATGAGCTGCTGCATCAGCGCAACCGGCTCGAGCGTTGGCTGGGCGATCTGCTGCTGGCGCTGGTGCTCTACAGTCATTTTCGCTCGGAGCATCTGCAGGTTCACCATCGCTGGGTGGGCACGCCGCGCGACCCGGTCACCGCGCGCTACAACGAGGGGTTCCACCGCTTCTTCTTCCGGGTTCTGCGCCAGTGTCCGCCCTCCGCCTGGCGCGCGGAGGTGGCGATGCTCAAGCGGCGCGGACTGCCCTGGTGGCACCGCGCGAACCCGTTCTGGCGTTACGCCCTGTTGCAGCTTGCCGCGCTGGCGCTGGCCTTCGCCATCGGCGGCTGGACCGGGCTGGGGCTGTTTCTGGTGCAGGCGGGCTCGGCGGTGTGGCAGCTCGAGCTGACGAACTATATCGAGCATTACGGGCTGACCCGAAAGCATCTGGGCGAGGGGAAATACGAGCCCGTCAAGCCGCGCCATTCCTGGAATGCCGCGCACAAGGCGTCGAACTGGCTGCTGATCAACCTGCAGCGCCATTCCGACCACCATTACAAGCCCGCGCGGCGGTTCCCGCTGCTCCAGACCTATTCCGAGGAGGAGGCGCCGCAGCTTCCCTATGGTTATCCGGCGATGACGACGCTGGCGATGATCCCGCCCTTGTGGCGCCGTGTCATGAACCCGCGCGTGCGCGCCTGGCGGCGGCAGTTCTACCCCGAGGTAGCGGACTGGAAGCCCTATAACCGCGGCGAGACCCCGTTGCCGGCCGGGGCGGGTTGAGGCTGTTCACTCCGCCTCGATCGACAGACCATTGCCGTTGAGTTCGATCTCGAGCCCCTCGGTCTGGCTTTCCTGATAGTATTGGTAACCCAGAAACAGGACGGCGACGGCCAGCGCACCGACCAGAAGATACAGAAGATTGCGGCTCATCCATGTGGCCCCTTATTCGTTCCGGTTGCTGTAATCATTAGGGGAAAACCATCGAGATGCGCTGATCGGGCTTTGCGCCAGACGGCGACGTTGGGATCATCTCCTGCGTCGCAACCGATCAAGGAGTTCAGACCATGGAGTTCTTCGTTGGCCTCGACGTGTCACTCGACGAGACGCACATCTGTGTCATCGACGAGGGCGCCGCATCATCAAGGAAACGCGCGCTTCAAGCGAGCCGAAGGCCATCGCCAAGGCCATCAGGCACCAGGGTCGACGAATCGAACATGTCGGCCTCGAAGCGGGGAATCTCTCGCAGTGGCTCTACAAGGGGCTCGTCCGCGAGGGCTTCTCGGTCTCGGTGATGGAAGCGCGGCACGTCCGAGCGGCCTTCGCCGCCATGCGCGTCAAGACCGATCGCCATGACGCACGCGGCATCGCCCAGCTCGTGCGCCTCGGGTGGTTCAAGCGTGTTCATGTGAAGTCGCTCGACGCGCAGGAAACCCGCGCCCTACTCACCGCGCGAACGTTCCTCGTCGAAAAGGTGAGGGCCACGGAGAACTCGCTTCGTGCCGCGCTCAGGAACTTCGGGCTGAAGATGGGATCGGTGACACGGAAGACATGGGAGGCACGGGCGCGCGAGCTGGCCGAGGGCAACACGGTCCTCGAAGGGATCGTGGACGCCATGCTGAGAGTGCGCGCCCTTCTCCTCGAGGAACTCGCCAGCATCGACGGCCAGCTTACGGCACTCGCGAAGTCCGATCCGGTGACACGGCTGCTGATGACGGCCCCCGGCGTGGGCGTGATCGTGGCGCTGACCTTTCGAAGCGCCGTCGATGATCCGGACCGCTTCCCGCGAAGCCGGGATGTCGGGGCCTGGGCCGGACTGACCCCACGGCGATGGCAATCCGGCAAAACCGACATCGTCGGGCGGATCACCAAGGCCGGTGACCCCCATGTTCGCGTCATGCTCTTCGAAGCCGCCGCCAGCATACTCGGCAGGGTGCGGGTCATGTCGCCCCTGAAGGCTTGGGGGTTACGGATCGCCAAGCGAACATCCATGAAGAAGGCGATCGTCGCCGTGAGCCGGAAGCTCGCCACGATACTGCTGGCGATGTGGAAGTCCGGCACCGCGTACTGGGCGACGGGTCGGCCGCCGGCCTCCGCGCAGGACTTCGCAGCCGCATGACCACGGTGGTGGCCAGACCACGAGCGCCGCCAGGACCGCGCGCTCGCCATCGCTGAGATCCGGCGCCCCCTGGCGACGGTGTGACGTCCCGGGCAGGGACGACGGACGGGATCAGCTCGGATTTGCCCATGGCTGAAGTGAAGCCGAGGTAGAGCTTTTGGAGCATCCCGACCTCCACAGTCCGCATCTTGTGGCGGCGCGCCGACCACGGACAGAAGCATGGACCTGCTCGTCGGACGTCATCGCCATTGACCAAACCCGCCCGATCACAGAAGCGGCATATATTCTGAATGCTTGGACACGG
The DNA here is from genome assembly GCA_003558415.1 of Hyphomicrobiales bacterium. GTDB lineage: Bacteria > Pseudomonadota > Alphaproteobacteria > Rhodobacterales > Rhodobacteraceae > Alkalilacustris. The sequence continues at coordinate 202 of PWLT01000190.1, read as the reverse complement.
CGACCTGCGCCAGCAGCGCCTCGGTTGGCCAACTCCCCTCCAATAGATGCGCAGGTGCCTTTGCCTGGACCACACCGGTGCGCCCCTTGGGGCAGGCATATCGGGGACGCACGGTGACAATGACCTGATAGCGCGCGGGGATGTAATCCAGCCGTTCCGTGCGGTCCTCGCCAATCCGCACCATGTCGCCGCATCCACAGGG
>PWLT01000359.1 GCA_003558415.1 Hyphomicrobiales bacterium | reverse complement strand
AGCTCGGCCTGCACCGTTTCAAGGCGGATGAGGCCTACCGCATCGGCGCGGGGCTGGGCCCCGTCGCCGCCTATCTGTCGATCGACGAGATCATTCGCGTGGCGAAACTCTCGGGCGCGGACGCGGTGCATCCCGGCTATGGGCTTCTCTCGGAGAACCCCGATTTCGTCGATGCGGTCGAGGCCGCGGGGCTGACCTTCATCGGCCCGCGCGCACAGACCATGCGCCAGCTTGGTGACAAGGCCAGTGCCCGGCAGGTGGCGATCGAGGCCGGTGTGCCGGTGATCCCCGCCTCGCGCGTGCTGGGCGAGGATATGGATGAGGTCCGCCGCTGGGCCGATGAGATCGGCTATCCGATGATGCTCAAGGCCAGCTGGGGCGGGGGCGGGCGCGGCATGCGCCCGATCCGCGCGCCCAAAGAGCTGGAGACGAAGGTGCGCGAGGGCCGGCGCGAGGCCGAGGCCGCCTTTGGCAATGGAGAGGGATATCTCGAGCGCATGATCGAGCGCGCGCGCCATGTCGAGGTGCAGATCCTGGGCGACGCGCATGGCAATCTCTACCACCTCTATGAGCGTGACTGCACCGTGCAGCGGCGCAACCAGAAGGTCGTCGAGCGCGCCCCCGCCCCCTATCTGAGCGCCGCGCAACGCGCCGAGATCTGTGAGCTGGGCCTCAAGCTCGGCCGCGCCGTGGGCTACCAGAACGCCGGCACGGTCGAGTTCCTGATGGATATGGATGACGAGCAGTTCTATTTCATCGAGGTCAATCCACGCATCCAGGTCGAACACACCGTGACCGAGGAGGTCACCGGCATCGACATCGTCAAGGCCCAGATCCGCATTGCCGAGGGCGCGACGCTCTCTGACGCCACCGGCACCCCCAGCCAGGGCGATGTGAGCCTGCGCGGCCATGCCCTGCAATGCCGCATCACCACCGAGGATCCTCAGAACAATTTCATCCCGGATTACGGGCGCATCAATGCCTATCGCTCGGCCACGGGCATGGGGATCCGGCTCGACGGCGGGACGGCCTATGCCGGGGGGGTGATCACGCGCTATTACGATTCGCTGCTGGTCAAGGTCACCGCATGGGCGCCCACGCCCGAGGAATCCATCGCGCGCATGGACCGCGCCCTGCGCGAGTTCCGCATCCGGGGCGTGTCCACCAACATCGCCTTTGTCGAGAACCTGCTCAAGCACCCGACATTTCTGGACAACAGCTACACGACGCGCTTCATCGACACCACGCCGGAGCTGTTCCAGTTCCGCAAACGGCGCGACCGGGCGACCAAGATACTGACCTATCTCGCCGACATCACTGTCAACGGCCACCCCGAGACCGCCGGCCGCCCCTGCCCGCCGGCCGAGGCAAAATCGCCGCAGCCGCCGAAGGCACAGTCCACACCCCCGCCCGGCACGCGCAATCTGCTGGAGGAAAAGGGGCCGCAGGCGGTGGCCGACTGGATGGCCGCGCAGCCGCAGCTTCTGCTTACCGACACCACCATGCGCGATGCGCATCAGTCGCTTCTGGCCACGCGGATGCGCTCGATCGACATGCTGCGGGTGGCCCCGGCCTATGCCGCGAACCTGCCGCAACTTTTCAGCGTCGAATGCTGGGGGGGTGCCACCTTCGATGTGGCCTATCGCTTCTTGCAGGAATGCCCGTGGCAACGGCTGCGCGACATCCGCGCGCGCCTGCCCAATGTGATGACGCAGATGCTGCTGCGCGCCTCGAACGGGGTGGGGTACACCAACTACCCGGACAATGTGGTGCGCTTCTTCGTGGCTCGCGCGGCGGAATCAGGTGTCGATGTGTTCCGCGTCTTCGACAGCCTCAACTGGGTCGAGAACATGCGCGTGGCGATGGATGCGGTGATCGAGTCCGGCAAGATCTGCGAGGGCACGATCTGCTACACCGGCGACATCCTCGACCCCGACCGGGCCAAGTATGATCTGAACTACTATGTCGCGATGGGCAAGGATCTGCGCGATGCCGGGGCGCATGTGCTCGGGCTCAAGGACATGGCGGGACTGTTGAAACCCGCCGCGGCGCGGGCGCTGATCCGCGCGCTCAAGGAGGAGGTGGGCCTGCCCATCCATTTCCACACCCATGACACGAGCGGGCTGGGCGGGGCCACGATCCTCGCCGCCGCCGAGGCGGGTGTTGATGCCGCCGATGCGGCGATGGACGCGTTTTCGGGCAATACCAGCCAACCCACGCTGGGCTCCATCGTCGAGGCGCTGCGCCATACCGAGCGCGACACCGGCCTGTCGATGCCCGCGATCCGCGCCGTCTCGGATTACTGGGAAGAGGTGCGCGCCCATTACGCGGCCTTCGAGACCGGCCAGCAGGCCCCCTCCTCCGAGGTCTATCTGCACGAGATGCCCGGCGGTCAGTTCACCAATCTCAAGGCGCAGGCGCGTGCAATGGGGCTGGAGGGCCGCTGGCCCGAGGTCGCGCGCGCCTATGCGGATGTGAACATGATGTTCGGCGATATCGTCAAGGTCACGCCAAGCTCCAAGGTGGTCGGCGATATGGCGCTGGTGATGGTCAGCCAGGGGCTGACGCGCGCGCAGGTCGAGGATCCGCAGGTCGAGATCAGCTTTCCCGACTCGGTCATCGACATGCTGCGCGGCAATCTCGGCCAGCCGCCGGGCGGCTGGCCCGAGGGGCTGGTGAGCAAGGTCCTCAAGGGTGAGGCCCCGCGCACCGACCGCCCCGGCGCGCATCTCGAGCCCGTAGATATCGAGGCCACGCGCGCGGAGCTGATCGAGGAGCTCGAAGGGTTCGCCGTCGATGACGAGGATCTGGGCGGCTATCTGATGTATCCCAAGGTATTCCTCGACTACATGGGCCGCCACCGCGTCTATGGCCCCGTGCGCACCCTGCCCACGCGCAACTTCTTCTACGGCATGGTCCCGGGGGAGGAGATCTCGGCCGAGATCGATCCGGGCAAGACGCTGGAGATCCGGCTCCAGACCGTGGGCGAGACGAATGCCGATGGCGATGTGCGGGT
>PWLT01000116.1 GCA_003558415.1 Hyphomicrobiales bacterium | reverse complement strand
GCAACCCCGTGGCCGCCTGGAACCGGGGGCTGGAGCCGGAGGGCTAATAGGGCGTGTTGCGTTTGATCGGTTTCACCCCGCCCGGGCCGCTTGCGGCCCGGGCATGCGCCCGCCCGCCCCGTCACGCCGCAGGCGTGCCTCCGGCGCGACGGCGGGCGCAATCGCGCCCACCTCGGGCGGCCGCATGCCCTCTGGTCGGGACTGGATGAGTCCAATTCAACGCAACACGCTGTAAGCGCTCGGCAGGCAAAGTGTCCACCTTTCCCGCCCGGTTCCCGTCGTTCCTTTCCGCCCGCGGGCTCCCCGGGGCTTGTGCCCGGCCGAATTCCGGGTCACGTCGGCAATGGAGAAGTGGTGAAAAGGGCCAAGGCCGATGTCCGTGCTTCTGACGATCCTGCCGCTTTTCGCCGTGATCGCTCTCGGTTTCGTGTCGATCCGGACCGGATACATCTCGGCGGCGCATATCCGGCCGGTGGGCGATTTCGTCATCAAGGTGGCGCTGCCGGCGCTCATCTTTCAGGCCGTGACCGCGCTGCCGGTCGACGAGGCGCTGAACTGGCGCTTCATCGGTGCCTATGCGGGCGGTTCGCTGGCGGTGTTCACGGTCGGGCTGGTTCTGGCGCGGCACGTGATGCGGCTGCATCTGGGCGCGGCGGCGATGGTCGGGCTGGGCATGTCGACTTCCAACAGCGGGTTCATGGGCTATCCGATCGCGCTTACGGTGATCGGCGCCGGGGCGGGGCCGCTGCTGGCGCAGTGCATGGTGGTCGAAAACGTGCTCATGCTGCCCCTGGCGCTGGCGCTGGCCGAAGGTGCGGGGCGCGGCCACGGGTGGCGCGCAGTGGCCCGGGCAATGCGCGGCGTGCTGTCCAATCCGATCATTCTGGCGCTGTTTGCGGCGCTGACGGTCTCGGCCACCGGACTGCCGGTGCCCGCTGTGATTGACGAGGCGATCGGCATGCTGGCGCGGATCGCGCCGCCGGTGGCGCTGTTCGTGCTGGGCGGCACGGTGGCGGCGTTGCCGATGGCCGGTGTGCGCGCCAATGCGGGCATGATCGTGCTGGGCAAGCTGATCCTGCATCCGCTGGCCGTATTGGCGGCCTTGCTGGTCACGCCGGGGATCGATGGCTGGATGCTGGTCGGCGGCGTGATCTTCGCGGCCGCGCCGATGCTGTCGATCTATCCGCTTTTCGGGCAGCGGGTGGGGATCGAGATGCTCACCGCGACGGCGCTGCTGATCGCCGTCGCCGCAAGCTTCCTGACGCTTTCGGCATGGATCACGGGGATGACCCGGGCGGTCGGATTCTGACAGGCTTTGCGCCGCGACGGTCGGTCGGGGCAGACCGCACCTTTTCGAGACGCGAACCCCGCGTCTCAACCCTCCAGCAGGGTGGTCATGCGCAACATGGCGAGGTCATAGCCCTGCACCCCGAAGCCCGCGATCACCCCCTCGGCGCGCTGGCTGACATAGGAATGATGGCGAAATGGCTCGCGCTGGTGCACGTTGGAGACATGCACCTCGAGTACGGGGCCGTCGAATGCATGCAGCGCGTCGAGCAGCGCCACCGAGGTATGGGTGAAGGCCGCTGGGTTGATGATGATGCCGGCCGCGCCCTCGCGGGCCTCATGCACCCAGTCGATCAGCTCGTACTCCCGGTTGGACTGGTGAAAGCGCAGCTCGATCCCGTGCGCGGCGGCGATGGCGCGGCAGGCGGCCTCGACATCGGCCAGGGTCGCGTGGCCGTAAATCTCCGGCTGGCGCTTGCCCAGCAGGTTCAGGTTGGGGCCGTTGAGGATATAGACGAGCCTGGTCATAGCGGGCCTTTCGTGAACCGGGGATCAGCGCCCCCGGTGAGTGTTGGGGCGAGGGCGGTGCCCCCTGCTGTGCGGTCTGCGCGTGCGCGCCGTGACGCGGTTGCGTTCTCGATCAGCGACGCGGTATCCCGGCCGGGCCGCGCGCGCGCTGTTGCGCGGCGATGCGGAACTGCGCGTTGACGGCGCCGTATCCGCTGTAGCCGCCGCGCCGTTCAATGATCTCGAAAAAGAAACCCTCGGCCAGGGTGGGGCTGTAGAGCTGGAAGAATTCACCATGCGCATCGCGATCGTAAAGGATATTGGCCGCGCGTAGCCGGTCGGTCAGGGTTGGGTCGAGATTCAGACGCGCCTCCAGATCGTCGTAATAGTTGGGCGAAATGGCAAGCGGCGTGAATCCGTTGCGCGCCATCGCCTCGGCGGCGGCGAAGATGTCGTCACAGGCCAGCGCCACATGCTGAATCGAGGGGCCGTAGCTTTCCGCCAGGAACTGCCCGGCGAGGGTGCGGCTGTTCTCGGCCCCGTTGAGCGTGATGCGCAGCGCCCCGTCGGGTGACTCGACGGCCTGCGAGCGGACCAGCCCCGAGGGGTCGATCACATCGACCATGGGCGCCTTCGCGGCCTCGAAAAGCGTGATGTAGAACAGCACCCAGCTCTGCATCTCTTCAAAGTTCATGGTCTGGGCGACATGGTCGATGCGGGTCAGCCCGGCCGGGTGCGGCGTGGCGATATCGGGATCAGGGGCGAAGTCGACCTCCCACAAGCGGTCGAGCCCGCTTTCATGGTCGATGAAATGCCACAGCCCCCCACCGGCCCCGCGGATCGCGGGGATGCGCAGCTCGCCCGGACCCGTGGATTGTTCGCGCAGCTCCGCCCCCAGGGCCGTGGCGCGCGCGACCGTGGCCGCAGCATCCGCGACCTTGAGCCCCAGATCGCAGATCGTTGTGCCGCGCAGCAGGTAGAGCGAATAGGCGAACCCCTCCTGCGCTGTGTTGAGCAGGATATTCACTCCGCCCTGGCGCCAATGCGCGACATCCTTGGACACATGCTGCCCGGCCCGGACGAAACCCAGGCTGTGCAGCAACTCGCCCAGCCGCGCAGCCTCGGCCGGATCGGTGGCGAACTCGATGAATTCGACCCCCTTCGCGGCAACGCGGTCGGGCATGGGCGGTGCCGGGATGGCGATATCCGGCTCCAGCCGCGCGACGCG
>PWLT01000241.1 GCA_003558415.1 Hyphomicrobiales bacterium | reverse complement strand
GTGACCCGTCCGCAGACAGACGCCGTATGAGGGTCAGCCGGTTCCACCTTCCAGCAGCCGTGCCTCCGGGGCTTGCGACGCGCGCCTGTCGAGCGTGAAAGTGGATTTGCAGCCCGCGTCACGCCCGGCAAGCAGGATCATCTGATCTGCAAAGCCCGCGCCCCCCTGACGGTAGCGTTCCGCCGCGAGCGCGACGCGATCGGCGGCCTCGATGACCAGTTCGCGCGCCTCGAGCAGCGCGTCGATCGCACGGGCGACATCGGGCCGGGCAAACCCATAGGCGCGTTCCAGTACCCAGACCATCTCGACCATGACCTCGCGGGCGATGAAACCTGGCGCGGCCTCGCTGAGCCGGGCGAAAAGCCGATCAACCGCGGCGACCTGGGCAGGATCGTCACGGGTGAGAAAGCGCACGAGCAGGTTGGTATCAATCCCGATCATCACCCTGGCGCATCCTGCGCGCCCTCGGCGATGGCGCGCTCCATCTCCTCAAGGGTGACGGGCGCACGGCCTGGTTGATGCAGCATCCCGGCCAGTTCTGTCACCGGGCGGGTGGGCATGAGGCGCACTTCTCCATCATCGAGCAGCACATAGCGCAGTCTGTCACCGGGTTTGAGCCCCAAGGCCCGGCGCACGGCGCTTGGCAGCGTCGTCTGGCCCCGCGATGTGATCGTCGATTCCTGCATGGCGCGATTCTCCTGTTTGCATGAAATATGAGGCTGATGCCTTGTGAATGCAATATCGTTCTTCCGAAAGCTCAATATGCCTTGCCGGCGCTTCTGGCCGATTAGTGCCTTGTTCAAGGGAACATACAAGATAAAGATGAAAACCCTTGCGCGACTCGGTGGCCGGTGGCAGTTATTAACGTGCAAAAGCGAACAAGACGCCAAAAAGCGTAACACAAGCGCAAGCGTCAATAACGGGCAGCGCCAGTCGAGGGGCGGAAATGGGCAGCGGCAAGGAACGCATCGACAAGCTTGTGGGCGATCATGCAGCACTCCTGTCGGAGCGGTTGCAGGCGCATCGCCAGCAACTCTTTCCACCCGACACGCGGCGCGCATTGCGCAGGTTCACCAGTGGCGAGGTCGCGCAGCTTCTGGGTGTAACCGACGCCTATCTGCGCCGGCTGCACCTCGAAGGCCGGGGCCCCGAGCCGCAGACCGGACCGGGCGGCCGGCGGCTCTATTCGGCCGACGATATCCGCGCCCTGCGCGAATTGCTGGAAAAGGGCGCCAAGACCCCGGGCACATATCTGCCGGGTCGGCGCGCGGGCGAGCACCTTCAGGTCATTGCGGTGATCAATTTTAAGGGCGGCTCCGGCAAGACGACGACCGCCGCGCATCTTGCGCAGAACCTTGCGCTTCAAGGGTATCGGGTTCTCGGGATCGACCTCGACCCCCAGGCGAGTTTCAGCGCGCTGCACGGGTTCCAGCCCGAGTTCGACCTGCTCGACGGTGGCACGCTTTATGACGCGATCCGCTACGACGACCCCGTACAGCTGCGGTCGGTGATCCAGAGCACCTATTTCACCGGGCTCGATGTGATCCCCGGCAATCTGGATCTGATGGAATTCGAACACGAGACGCCGCGCGTGCTGGCCGCGCGCTCGGGTGAGTTCTTCTTTACCCGCGTCGGCGAGAAGCTTGCCGAGGTCGAACCCGATTACGACGTGGTCGTGCTCGACTGCCCGCCGCAGCTCGGGTTTCTGACAATGTCGGCGCTGTCGGCCGCAACGGCCGTTCTGGTGACCGTGCATCCGCAGATGCTAGATGTAATGAGCATGTGCCAGTTCCTGCTGATGACGTCGAACCTGCTGGGGGTGGTCGCGGATGCGGGGGGCGACATGAGCTATGACTGGCTGCGCTATGTGGTCACGCGCTATGAGCCGGGCGACGGCCCGCAAAACCAGATGGTCAGCTTCATGCGCTCGCTCTTCGGGCCGCATGTGCTCAACCACACGGTGCTGAAATCGACCGCGATTTCGGATGCGGGGATCACCAAGCAAAGCCTTTACGAGGTTGAGAAATCGCAGTTCACCCGCGCCACCTATGAGCGGGCGATGGAGAGCCTGAACGCCGTGAACGGCGAGATCGAGGAACTCATCCAGGCGGCCTGGAGCCGCAAGGAGGTGCGCTGATGGCACGGAAGGATTTGCTCAAGGGGTTGCTCGACCCGCCCGAGGAGGGTGCCGCATCGACCTCGGCGCCGCGGATGACGCGCGGCGCTATCGGCGCGGTCAGCCAGTCCATCGCCGATCTCAAGGGCCGCGCGATGGTCGATGTCCACGCCGATCTGATCGACATGGCCGGGATCGACGATCGGCTGGACGAGGATGCCGACGGCATCGCGGCGCTGGCCGAGTCGATCCGCCTCTATGGCCAGCAGGTGCCCGTGCTTCTGCGCCATTCGCCCAATACCGAGGGCCGCTATGAAGTGGTCTACGGCCGCCGGCGGGTGCGTGCGCTCAAGCGGCTGGGTCAGCCGGTGCGCGCGATGCTGCGCGAGTTGTCGGATCGCGATCTGATCGTGGCCCAGGGGCAGGAAAATGCCGCGCGCCGCGATCTGAGCTTCATCGAGAAGGCACGCTTCGCGCAACAGATGGCGCGCCAGGGATTTGAGCGCGGGGTGATCTGCGATGCGCTTCATATCGACAAGACGGTGGTTTCCCGCATGCTGACCGTGGCCGAAGCCGTGCCGGAGCCGCTGGTGCATGCGATCGGCGCTGCTCCGTCGGCTGGTCGTGACCGATGGCTTGCGCTGGCCCGGCGGATCGAGGGGCAAAACCCGCGCACACTGATCGCCGCTGCGAAAGGCGCTGATTCTGATGCCAGGTTCGCCGCCGTCTACGAGGCTACGGGTCACCCCCCTGCCCCGCGGCGCACGGCTGAAATCGCTGGGGCCGGCGGTACGCGGCTGGGACGGCTGCGGCGCAGCCGCGACCGGCTGGCGATCGAGCTATCGGGTGAGGGCCGGGAATTCGGCGATTGGCTCGTGGGGCGAATCGAAGAGCTTCACGCGGAGTG
>PWLT01000365.1 GCA_003558415.1 Hyphomicrobiales bacterium | reverse complement strand
GGCCACCATTCGCCGGCCGTGAACTCGGCCCCCGATGGCGGTGCGGCGGAATAGGTCACCCCGCGATCCCCGCGCAGCACCCAGTGACCGCCGGCGACATCGCGCGCGGGCTGATCGTTGATGCGGGTGATGACCCCGCGCAGCATCGGCGCGGTCTCCACCGAGGAGACGCCGGGGTCGTCCTCGAGCCGCTCCAGAAACCCGGGCAACTGGTCGTTCTGGATATCGACGAAGAAATAGGAGGGTGCGCGCTCGGGCAGGTCGCGCTCGATGGCGGCGCGCAGGTTGGAATCGATCTGCCCGATGGCGGCGAGCACCGAAAGCCCCAGCCCAAGCGACAGGATGACCGAGGCGGCCTCCTCGCGCGGGCCGCCCACTGCCCCAAGGGCGAGCCGCAGCGCGCTGTGGCCGCGCACCATGCGGTTTCGCGCGCCAAATCGGGCCAGCCGGCGAACCAGCCAGGCGGCGATGACGAGCGCCGCGAGCGCGGCGAGTATGCCCCCCGCGCTGCCCAGCGCCAGCGACGGAACGCCCGAAAGCCAGGTCGCCGCGCCCACCAGAAGCACGACCAGCCCGAGCGTGGCGAAGAGATAGATCGGGCGCGGCAGGCCGCGGCTACCCTCGCCGAGACCGCGAAAGAGCGCCGCGGCACGGATCCGCTCGGTGCGCGCGAGCGGCCAGAGCGTGAAGATCAGCGCCGTGAGCACGCCGTAGAACGCGGCTTCGGCAAGCGGCGCGACATGGATGCCGAACACCGCTGGCAGCGGCAGTTGCGCGGCGATCACGGGCGCGAGCAGGATCGGCACGCCTGCGCCCAGTACCAGCCCCAGCGCAACGCCCAGCAGGGTGAGCACCCCGATCTGCATCAGATAGACGAGGAAGATCGTGCGGCCCTCGGCCCCCAGCGATTTCAGCGTGGCGATCACCGCGGTCTTGCCCTCGAGATAGGCGCGCACCGCCGCCGAAACGCCGACCCCGCCCACAGCCAGACCGGCAAGCCCGACCAGCACCAGGAAGGCGCCGATCCGCTCGACGAATTGCGACACGCCCGGCGCGCCGCGGCGGCTGTCGCGCCAGCGCATGCCGCTGTCGGAGAAGGCGGCCACAGCCTCGTCGCGCAGCGCGTCGAGCGCGGCGCCCTCGGGCAGAAGCATCCGATAGCGCGTGTCGAACAGCGTGCCGGGCTCCAGAAGCTCCGCTTCCGCCAGCGCCTCGGTGCGCACCAGCACCGGCGGGCCGAAGCCGAAACCGCCGCCGGCGCGATCGGGTTCGCGCTCCAACACCGCGGTGAGGACGAAATCCTGCACGCCGAGGCGGAACCGGTCGCCTTGTGCCAGCCCGAGGCGGTCGACGAGCAGCCGGTCCATCGCTGCGCCGGGCAGGCCGTCCTGGTCTCCCAGCGCCTGCTCAAGCTGTATCGGCGGGTCGAGCACCGCCGCACCGATCAGCGGCCAGTGCTCATCCACGCCCTTGACCTGGGCGAGTGAGCGTTCGGCCTGCGCGCCCTGCCCGACCACGACCATGGAGCGGAAATCGACGATCTCCGACACGATCTCCGCCCTGGTCTCCATCCAGGCGCGCTCTTCCTCGCTGGCGAAACGGTAGGTGAAGCTCATCTCCGCCTCTCCGCCCAGAAGGGCGGCGCCTTCGCGCTGCAACCCCGCCTCGATCGCGGCGCGCACCGACCCCACGGCGGCGATGGCGCCCACGCCCAGCGCGAGACAGGTGAGGAAGACCCAGAAACCCCTCAGTCCGCCGCGCAACTCGCGCCGCGCGATGCGGGTGGCAATGCGCAGCGTCATCGCGCCGCCCTCCGGCCCCGGATGGCTATCTGGTTGAACCATCCGCTCATTCCGCAGCCCGCCTCCGCGCGTCGGACTCGATCAGGCCGTCCGAGAGCCCGACCACCCGGTCGCAGCGCGCCGCGAGTTCCGGCGCATGGGTGACCAGGACGAGCGTGGCGCCATGGCGGTCGCGCAGATCGAAAAGCAGATCGAGGATCGCCGCGCCATTGGCGTTGTCCAGGTTTCCGGTGGGCTCGTCGGCCAGCAGGATCGCCGGGCGCGGGGCCGATGCGCGCGCCAGCGCCACGCGCTGCTGTTCGCCGCCCGACATCTGGCTCGGGTAATGGTCGAGCCTCGCGCCCAAACCGATGCGGCGCAACTCTTCCGCGGCGCGTTCGAAGGCGTCGGGCGTCCCGGCGAGTTCGAGCGGCGTGGCCACGTTCTCGAGCGCGGTCATTGTCGGGATGAGGTGGAAAGACTGAAACACGATGCCCATATTGTCACGGCGAAAGCGCGCGAGCGCGTCCTCGGACATGGGTGTCAGATCACGGCCCAGCGCCAGGACCTGCCCGGATGTCGCGCGTTCGAGCCCGCCCATGAGCATCAGGAGTGACGACTTGCCCGATCAGGACGGCCCCACCAGCCCGAGCGTTTCGCCCCGCCCGACATCGAGCGTGATGCCGCGCAGGATCTCCACCGGTCCGGCATTGCCCTGCAGGGTAAGCCGGGCATCCTGCAATGAAAGTATGGCCTGCGCCATGAATCGCGCCCCCGTGTCTGTGGCTGACGCTGGATATGGTGCGATGGCATGGCTTCGCAAGCGTGCACTTGCCGTCGCCGCGGCGCTGATCGTGGCGCTGCCCGCGCAGGCCGGGACGCTGACCGTCACGGCCTTGGGCGACAGCCTCATCCAGGGCTACGGTCTGCCGCAGGAGGAAGGGTTTGTACCCGTGCTGGAGGAATGGCTGCGCGCGCGCGGCCATGACGTGATCGTGACCAATGCCGGGGTATCGGGGGATACGACCGCCGGCGGTCGCTCGCGCATCGAATGGACGCTGGCCGACGGGCCCGACGCATTGATTGTCACGCTGGGCGGCAACGATCTGCTGCGCGGCCTCGACCCGGCCGAGAGCCGCGCCAATCTCGCCCATATCCTTCAGGCCGCCACGCAGGACGGGATCCCGGTGCTGCTGACGGGGATGCCCGCGCCGGGCAATTACGGGCCTGAGTTCAAACGCGAT
>PWLT01000337.1 GCA_003558415.1 Hyphomicrobiales bacterium | reverse complement strand
TGCATTTCCGCGACCAGAAGAAATACCCCGACCGGCTGCGCGCGGCGCAGAAATCCACCGGCGAGAAGGAGGCCATGCTGGTCGCCGAGGGCGAGATGGGCCGCACCCCGATCGTCGCCGCGGCGCAGGATTTCAGCTTCATGGGCGGCTCGATGGGCATGTATGTGGGCAATGCCATCGTCGCCGCGGCCGAACGCGCGGTCAAGCTAAAGCGCCCGCTGATCCTGTTTTCGGCCGCCGGGGGCGCGCGCATGCAGGAGGGGATTCTCAGCCTGATGCAGATGCCGCGCACCTCCGTTGCCGTGCAGATGCTGCGCGAGGCGGGGCTGCCCTATATCGTGGTGCTCACCCACCCGACCACCGGGGGCGTGACGGCAAGCTACGCGATGCTGGGCGATGTGCAGATCGCCGAGCCAAACGCGCTGATCTGCTTTGCAGGTCCGCGGGTGATCGAGCAGACCATCCGCGAGACCCTGCCCGAGGGCTTTCAGCGCGCCGAATACCTGCTCGATCACGGCATGCTGGACCGGGTGACGCATCGCACGAAACTGCGTGACGAGTTGATCACGATCACCCGGATGCTCACGGGCCAGTCGCCGGCGGTGCGTGCCGACCTGCCCGCGCCCGAGATCGGCCCCGGCGCCGACCCGACGCCCGCGCTGCCGCCCGAGGTGAAGCCAGAGGCGAAACCCGAAGCCGAGCCTGCACCGGCAGAGGCCAGCGCAGCGCCGGGGGACAAGCGCGGCAAGGCCGACAAGGGCGGGAAGACTGACAAGGGCGGAAAAGCGGAGTGAGCCCGACCGGTTCCGACGCCATCCTCGCGCGGATGATGTCGTTGCATCCCAAGATCATCGATCTGACACTGGATCGCGTCTGGCGGCTTCTGGGTGCGCTGGATCATCCCGAACGCTCCTTGCCGCCGGTGATCCATCTGGCGGGCACCAATGGCAAGGGATCGACTCTGGCGATGATCAGCGCCGGGCTTGAGGCCGAAGGGGCGGCCGTGCACGCCTATACCTCGCCCCATCTGGCGCGCTTTCACGAGCGCATCGTACTGGCGGGCCGGATCATCGACGAGGCCGAGCTGACGCGCTATCTCGACGAATGCGAGTCCGCCAATGGCGCCGCCCCGATCACCTATTTCGAGATTACGACCTGTGCGGCGCTGCTGGCCTTTGCCCGCGTCCCGGCCGACTGGCTGTTGCTGGAGACCGGCCTTGGCGGGCGGCTCGATGCAACCAATGTGGTCGATCGCCCGGCGCTGTGCGTGATCACGCCGATCTCGCTGGATCATCAGCAATATCTTGGCGAGACGCTGGGCGAGATCGCGTTCGAGAAGGCCGGCATCCTCAAGTCGGGCGTACCCTGCGTTGTCGGCCCGCAGGAGGAGGCGGCGCTGGAGGTGATCGAGGCACAGGCGGCCAGGCTTGGCGCCCCGCTCATGATCCACGGCCAGCAATGGCACGTCCAGCGCGAGCAGCGCGAGCGGGGCCGACTGATCTATCAGGACGAGCACGGATTGCGCGATCTGGCGCTGCCGCGCATGCCGGGGCCGCATCAGATCGTCAATGCGGGCATGGCGGTCGCAGCGCTGCGCATGCTGGAGCGCGCCGAATCGGCGCTGGAGGCGGCTCCGGGGGCGCAATGGCCTGCGCGCATGCAACGGTTGCGCAAGGGGCCGCTGGTGCGTATCGCGCCGCGCGCCGAGATCTGGCTCGACGGCGGGCACAACCCGGCCGCCGGTTCGGTGTTGGCCGAGACGCTCGCGGCGATGCCGGCGCGGCCCACGCATCTGATCTGCGGGATGCTCAACACCAAGGATGTGCGCGGCTATCTGCGCCCGCTGGCGGCCCAGGCCGAGTGCCTTCACGCGGTGTCGATCCCCGGCGAGGCCGCAACGCTCTCGGCCGAGGCCACGCGCGACGCGGCGGCGGCCAGCGGTCACACCGCCACCACGGCGGCGAGCGTGGCGGCGGCGCTGGCCGCGATCGCCCGGGTCGAGCCCGATGCGCGCGTGCTGATCTGCGGCTCGCTCTATCTGGCCGGGCAGGTGCTGCGCGAGAACGGGTGAGCACCGCGCATCGTGCAAGTATCGGCGCGGTTCCCTCCTGCGGAGTTCGCCGTAACCTTGACCATCGCGCATAGGCATGCAGGGTCGCGAAATCGCCGCGCGAGGGATTACCCCGGCCCGGTGGCTTTGCTACATCTCCCCGCGAGTTCGAAGGGAAAGAGGGTCGGCGATGAGCGAGGATTTCGAGGCACGCAAGACGCGCGCCGCAGATTGGTTCCGCGCCCTGCGTGACGAGATCTGCACGGCCTTCGAGGCATTGGAGGCGGCGCATGTCGCGGGGCCGGGCAGCGAGTTCGCCGCCGGGCGATTCGAATTGCGCGAGACGCGGCGCGAAGCACCGGACGGGGGCGATGCCGGCGGCGGGCTGATGAGCGTCATGCGCGGCGGGCGGCTGTTCGAGAAGGTCGGGGTGAATGTTTCGGCGGTGCATGGCACGCTGGGCGAGAAGGCGCGCGCGGCGATGGCCGCGCGCAAGGAGGTGCCGGGGCTCGCGCGCGATCCGCGCTTCTGGGCCTCGGGGATCAGCCTTGTGGCGCATATGCGCAACCCCCATGTCCCGGCTGTGCATATGAACACGCGCATGTTCTGGACACCGGGTGCGTGGTGGTTCGGCGGCGGCGCCGATCTCAACCCCTGTCTCGAATACGCCGAGGACACCGCGCATTTCCATTCCGTGCTCGAGGCCCATTGCACCCCACATGGCGGTGATCTCTATCCGCGCTTCAAGGCCTGGGCAGACGAGTATTTCTACATCCCGCACCGCAAGCGCGCGCGCGGCGTGGGTGGCATCTTCTTTGACGATTACTCCACCGGCGAGTGGCATGCCGATTTCGCCTTCACGCAGGATGTCGGGCGCGCGTTCCTGCCTGCCTATCTGCCGCTGGTGGAGCGCCGCCGCACCATGGAGTGGAGCGCCGAGGAGCGCGACGCGCAACTCATCCATCGGGGGCTCTATGCCGAAT
>PWLT01000192.1 GCA_003558415.1 Hyphomicrobiales bacterium | reverse complement strand
GCGGATGCCGCGCCGCCGTCGGAGCCGCCACCGGTTCTGGTCCCTTGACGCGCCCCGATCCCGTCGCACTGGCGCAGCTGCACGCGCAGTGTTTCACGACTCCGCCGCCCTGGAGCCCGGAAGCATTCGCCGCCCAGATCGGCACCCCGCACAGCATACTGATCGCGATGGATTCGGGCTTCGCGCTGGGCCATGCCCTGGCCGGGGAAGCGGAGCTGCTGACCATGGCGGTGGCGCCCGCGTGGCGACGCTGCGGGCATGGGCGCGAGCTGCTGAACGCCTTTCTTCGGACGGCGCGGGCACGCGGCGCGGACGCGGCCTATCTGGAGGTGGCCGCAGGGAATTGCGCGGCGCGCGCGCTGTACGCGGGCGCCGGCTTCGTCCGGGTCGGAAGGCGCCAAGGCTGCTATCGCACGCCCGAGGGCGGTGCGGAGGATGCGTTGGTGCTGCACCGTGACCTCCGCGATCTTCCCCCCTCGCAATTGCCCCCCGCCCCGACCGGTTGAGCCCTTGCATTCGCGCGCGCGCGGCGTTCGTATGGGGCATGCAGATCTACCTTCCCATCGCCGAGGTTTCGGTCAACGCATTCCTCCTTCTGGGGATCGGCGGTGTCGTGGGGGTGCTGTCGGGAATGTTCGGCGTGGGCGGCGGTTTTCTGATCACGCCGCTGCTGTTCTTCATCGGCATACCGCCGGCGGTGGCCGTGGCCACGGGGGTCAATCAGGTTGTCGCCTCGTCGGTGTCGGGGGTTCTGGCGCATCTGCGGCGACGAACCGTGGATATCCGAATGGGGCTGGTGCTGCTCGCCGGGGGGCTGGCCGGATCGCTCGCAGGGATCTGGGTGTTCAGCCTGATGCGCGATATGGGCCAGATCGACCTCTTCGTTCAGCTCTCCTATGTGCTGTTTCTCGGCTCCATCGGGTTGCTCATGTTCCAGGAATCGGTGCGCGCGATGCGCCGCGCCGCGCGCCCCGACGCCAAGCCGCGGCGGCTGCATCAGCACCTGTGGGTGCACAGGCTGCCGCTGAAGATGAAGTTTCGCACCTCGGGGCTCTATATCAGCGTCATCCCCCCCATCGGGGTGGGCCTCGCGGTCGGCTTTCTCGCCGCCATCATGGGGGTGGGCGGCGGCTTCATCATGGTGCCTGCCATGATCTACCTGCTGGGCATGCCGACCAAGGTCGTGGTCGGCACCTCGCTGTTCCAGATCATCTTCGTCACCGCCTTCACGACGATGATGCATGCGGCGACGACCTTTTCGGTGGATATCCTGTTGGCGCTGATTCTCATCATCGGCGGCGTGGTCGGGGCGCAGGTGGGAACCCGCCTCGGGCTGCGGCTCAAGGCCGAGCAGCTGCGCATCCTGCTGGCGCTGCTGGTGCTCGCCGTGGCAGGCAAGATCGCCTATGACCTGCTGGTGATGCCCGCCGAACTCTATTCCATCGATGTGGAGGGGCGCTGGTGAGGCGGCTGACGATCTCCGTGCTGCTGATGCTTCTCGCCGCGCTTCCCGCGCGCGCCGAGGAGGTCGTGGCCGCGCTCAGCCAGACCCGCGTGGCGCTGACGGCGACTTTCGAGGGCTCGGAGATCCTCGTCTTCGGAGCCGTCCGGCGCGAAACCCCCATGCTCCCGGAGGACGTGCCGCTCGAGGTGATCGTCACCATCTCCGGCCCCACCGAGCCGGTAACGGTCTGGCGCAAGGCGCGAGTCGCCGGGGTGTGGATGAATGTCGACGGGGTGCGCATCAACGAGGCCCCGAGCTTTTACGCGGTGGCCACGACCGCACCCCTCACCCAGGCGCTTTCGAGCACAGAGGATCTGCGGCACCGGGTTTCGATCGACCGCGCGATTCGCACCTATGGCGCCTATGCCGCGACCGCAGATGCCCCGGCCTTCACCGCCGCGCTGAGGCGTCTGCGCGAGCGCGACGATCTCTACCAGATGCTTGAGGGCGAAGTGGAGATGGAGCGCGACACCCTGTTCAGCACACGCATCTCGCTGCCTGCGAACCTGACCGAGGGCGTCTATACCACGCGCATCTTCCTCACCCGCGAAGGCGCCGTGGTGGACAGGTTCGACACCGCCATCAATGTGCAGAAGGTCGGGATCGAACGCTGGCTGTTCCAGCTGGCACAGCAACAACCCCTTGCCTATGGCGCGCTTGCCGTGCTGATCGCGGTTCTCGCCGGTTGGGGCGCGTCGGCCGCCTTCCGCTATTTCCGCAGTTAGGCGCGGCTCTTTTCCGCCGGACCCTGGACGCGCAACGCCCTTTGAAGGCAGTTCCGCGCCTGTTGCTCGTGTTGACACCGGATGGAAGGCGCGATTAGCATTGTCCGTATAATGAACATGCGTTCGCATGTCGAACGCTCGAAGGACAGGACAATGCGGCACAGGACGCGGCTGGCGATCGCCCGGCTCTGGCATGAGAGCAACAGCTTCAATCCCGTTCCGGTCCGGCTGGCCCAGTTCCGCGCGCGTGAATGGATCAAGGGGACGCAGGAAGCCGAGGACTATGCGGCGACAGCGACCGAGATGGGCGCGGTGCTCGCCTTTCTGCAGGCGCGGCCAGACTGGGACGGGCATTTCCTGCGCTGCACCTCGGCACCGCCGGGCGGTCATGTCGCGCAGGCCGATCTCGACACGATCATCGATGAAATCGTGGCTGATCTCGAAGCGCAGCCCTGGGATGCGGTCTATCTTTCTTTGCACGGCGCGGTCCTGGGCGCCGACGATATCAGCCCCGACACGACGCTGCTGCGCCGGGTTCGTGCCGCTGTCGGCCCGGATGTGCCGGTGGCGGTGAGCTTCGACATGCATGCCTGCCTCAACCCCGAGATCGCCGACTACATAGATATCCTCACCGGCTACCGCACCTATCCGCATATCGACATGGACCGCGCCGCCCGGCGCGCGCTGGCTCTTCTGGAGCGAACGGTGGCCGGAGATATCCGCCCCATGGTGTCGCTGCGCCCCGTCCCGATGCTGCCGCTGAGCCACCGGATGCGCACCGATGACGGCCCGATGGCCGAACTTG
>PWLT01000458.1 GCA_003558415.1 Hyphomicrobiales bacterium | reverse complement strand
CAGGCGAAGGCCGGCACCCAGATCACTGCCGTGAGGTAATAGCCGAAGCTGTCCATCGCGAATGGAAAGGCCAGCATCAGCGCCATGGCGAAGGGAAGTGCCAGCGGGCGGCTGAAGGGTACTGCCGAGTCTGTCTTGCGGTCGCGAATGGATACCACGGCCTGCGCGATGCACAGCGTCGTAAGCAATGCGCCTGCGATCATCGGAAATGTGCCCGGTCCGATCATTCGGCGCGGATCGGGAAGCGTCCTGCCCTCGACGATGAACCAGATGCCCAGCGCGCCCAACGCGATGCAGACAATGAGATCCAGCACCACCGCCGGCAGCTTGAGGGCATAGAACGCGCCAGCGCCCGAAGGCGCTGGCGTCTTGGTATTACGGTCGTCGTTCACTTGGGGACTCCCGTCTGTAGGCGATCACTCGATCGATTCGAGGCGTTCGGCCCAGTAGGCGGCGGCTTCGGCCTGCGCTTCGACGAATTCGCGGAACTCGGCGGGCGCCATGTATCCGTAGACCAGCTCGGAATCGGCGATGTATTGCTGCATTTCGTCGGTCAGCAGAACCGCCTCGACCGCGTCGCACAGCGCCTCCTGAAGCTCGATCGGAGTGCCGGCCGGCATGATCGTGCCGCGGAACTGTGCCCAGGTGGTATCCACGTCATAGCCGGCTTCGCCATAGGTGGGCGCGTCCGGGAAGGCTTCGGAACGCTCGTCGGACTGAATGCCGATCACGCGCATGTTGCCCGCCTCGACATGCTGACGCACGAGGCCGACATAGGCGATGGCGATGTCGTTATGCCCGCCAAGTGCGGCGGTCACCGCGTCGCCGACGCTGTCATAGGGAACCCAGTTGATATCACCCTCAATACCGGCGGCTTCCTCGAACATCGCCCAGCCGACATGCCCGCCAGAGGCTTCGCCAAAGCCGGCGATGGACATCTGGCCCGGATTCTCCTGCGCCATTTCGACGAGATCGTCGAGGCTGTGGATGTCGCTGTCGGCGGATACGGCCAGCAGGAACGGGTCGAGCACCAGCCCGCACGCCCATTCGGCCGAATCGACGTCGAATTCCTCATTCTGCAGGAACATCCCCAGATGCGAGGCAGTCACCGAACCCAGCGTCTGCCCGTCGGGTTCAGCCATGGACATCAGTGCCATCTGGCGCGCACCACTGCCGCCCGGCTGGTTCTCGACGACGACATTGACACCAAGATCGCGCTGCAGGCCGTCTGCAAGGCGCCGCGCCATCACGTCCGTCGCCCCCCCCGGATTGACATGCAGGATGTAGTTGAGATCGCCCTGCGGCCAGTCTGCCGCATCCTGGGCCATCGCCGCACCGGCGCCCAGCGCCACCGCCGAAGTCACGGCTGCCGCGACGAGTCTAGCGTTCATCATGGTAGTTCCTCCCGTTTTGCGTTCGACCCGGGCGGCATTTCGAAACTTGCAAACCCGGCGTCTGCGTGGCAAGAGTAAGAAAACGTAGTAGCAGAAGCAACTACTAATTTCATCATTGGCGCAGCAGGCCCGTGTCGCGCGTTGAGGCGCCACCGCCGCGCTGGGTGCCGGTGCAGCAAGGGAGGGAAACATCGCGTGGCCGAGATCAGATCCATGACATTGCGCAGGCTGGCCTTGCCGCTGGTGCGGCCTTACCGGCTATCCTACCGCACCTTCGAGGTTTTCGAGCCCTTCATGGTGGAGGTCGAGGACAGTGACGGGCGCGTTGGATTCGCCGATGCGCATGTCTCGCCGGGTTCGAGCGCCGAGACGCGCGAAGGGGGCTGGGCTTTCCTGACGGCGCAGGCGGAGGCCGCGATCGGCCGAGATGCCGAAGCTGCACGCACAGCTGCCCTGGCGCGTTTTTCGGAAAGCAAGGTGGCGGCGACGAGCCTCGTCACGGCGCTTGAAGTGCTCGCACAGGATCCGATCCTCGATATCCCCGAGGATTGCACCCTGCCGCTGCTCACGCCGGTCAACGCCACTGATCCCGAGGGCATAGAGGACGAGCTCGAGGTCGAAATCGCGCGCGGATTCCGCACCTTCAAGGTCAAGGTCGGCAAGGATGTCGATGCCGATCTGGCGCGCCTGGCGGTCATTCAGCGGGTCGTGTCCGGGCGTGCGACGCTCAGGCTCGACGCCAATCGCGCCTTCTCGCGCGAGGATGCGTGCCGATTCGCGGCAGCACTGGCCCCCGAGGGGATCGAGCTGTTCGAACAGCCCTGCGACGCCGATGACTGGGAGGCCAACGCCGCCGTCGCGGCCGCCTCGCCGGTGCCGCTGATGCTTTATGAGCCGATCTGCACTCTCGACGATATCGCGCGCGCGGGCGAAATCGCGGGCGTGGGCTTTTGCAAGCTCAAGCTCAAGCGATTCGGCGGGCTGGGGCGGCTGCGCGAGGGGCTTGAGGCGGTGCGTGCGCATGGCATGGAGCCCGTGCTCGGCGACGGGCTGGGCAGCGAGATCCACGGCTGGCTCGAAGCCTGCGTCGCCCGCACCACGATCGACAATGCCGGCGAGTTCAACGGCTTTCTCAAGCCCCGCGACCGCCTGTTCGAGAACCCGCTCGAATTCACCGAGGGCGCGATCCGGCTTCCTGCCGGCTACCGCCCCCGCCTCGATCGCGCCGCCATCGAGCGGCTCACGGCCGAGCGCGTCGCCTACACCTGAAGAATAACCGGAGGACTGCCACATGGCGCATGAAGACATGCTCGCGAAACTGGAAGAGATGCGCAAACAGGCGAAGGCAATGGGCGGCGAGGAAAAACTCGCCCGCCGGCGCGATAACGGCCAGCTCAACGCACAGGAGCGGCTCGACGCGCTCGTCGACGAGGGCTCTTTCTTCGAAGTCGGGCTGCTGGGCCGGTCGAGCTATTCCGCGAAGGAGGCTGCCAAGACCCCGCGCGACGGCAAGATCACGGGGTTCGGCCGCATCGACGGGCGCGATGTGGGCGTGGTGGTCAACGATTTCACCACCAAGGGCGCCTCGACGGGCGCCACCAACTCCAAGAAGATGGGTTATATCCGCAAGACCTGCACCGAGCGCGGGATGCCCTTTGTCCATGTCGGCGAATCGACTGGCGCGCGGCTTCCCGATGCGATGGGCTCCAAGGGCATGGGCACCATGCTGGGCAATGACACCACCCAGTTTCGCCGCATGCGCGACACGCCCTGGGTGGCGACCGCGCTCGACACCTCCTTCGGCTCCTCCGCCTGGCTGTGCTGCTGCGCCGACTTTGCCGTGATGAAGAAGGGCTCGATCATGTCGGTCTCCAGCCCACGGCTGGTGTCGATGGCCATCGGCGAGAAGGTCGATCTCGAGGATCTGGGTGGCTGGCGGCTGCATGCCGAGCAGACCGGGCTCATCGATCATTTCGTCGATGACGACGCCGAGGCGATGGCTGCGATCCGCCGCTTCCTGTCCTACATGCCCAGCCACAACCGCGAATTGCCGCCCGAGGCGCCGGTGCCCGAGGGGCAGGAGGCAGATCAGGCGCGCATCCTCGACATCATGCCGGAGAAGCGCACGCAGGTGTACAACATGAAGAAGATCATGGAGGTGATCTTTGACACCGGGTCGATCTTCGAGCTCAAGCCGCGCTTCGGCAAATCCGCGGTGGTGGCGCTGGCGCGGCTCGACGGCAAGGTGGTGGGCGTGATCGCCAACAACCCGCAGGTCGGGGGCGGCGCGCTCTCGGCAGAGGCCTGCCGCAAGATCATCGATTTCACCGTGCTGTGCGACAGCTTCAACATTCCCATCGTGCGGCTGATGGACACACCGGGTTTTGTCGTGGGCACCGATGCCGAGCGCCGCGGCGCGCCGGGGCATATCATGAACTTCATGAACGCCACCTGCCTGACCACGGTGCCGCAGGTCACGGTGATCTGCCGCAAGGCCTATGGGCGCGCCTATGTCGCCATGGGCGGCGGCGCGCATAACGATTCGATGATCGCCTGGCCGATGGCCGAGGTCTCCTTCATGGATCCGGTGTTCGCCACCAGCATCGTTCACAACCTCACCGCTGGCGATGAGGGCTTCGAAGAGGCACTGGCCGAGATCCAGAAGGATCTCGAGATCTGGGACATGGCGACGATCTTCTCGGCCCATGACGTGATCAAGCCGCAGGAGACGCGCGCCTATATCACCCGGCTGTTCGATATTCATCGCCGCCGCCGCACCGGCGGGATCGGTGAGCATCTGATGCGCAGCTGGCCCACGAGCTATTGAGAGGGGAGTCATGAACATGATTGCCAAGGACGCCGGCGCGAAGGCCGCCGCGATACTGAAAGAGGCGCGCGGCGCGGGGCGCGGGGCGCTGGACGAGGCGGCGGGCAAGGCACTGCTGGAGGCTTACGGCGTGCGTGCGCCGCGGTCGCAGGTGGTGCCCGATGCCGGCGCCGGAGCCAAGGTGGCTGCGCAGATGCGCGGCCCCTTCGTGGTCAAGGTCGTCTCGCCCGAGATCCTTCACAAGTCCGACGCGGGCGGCGTGGCGCTCAATCTGGCCGACGGCATGGCTGTGGCTGAGGCGATCGAGGAGATGGCCGCGAAACCCGCGATCCGCGATGCCCATGTCGAGGGCTGGCTGGTCGAAGAGATGAGCCCCGCCGGGCGCGAAGTGGTCATCGGCGGTTTTCGCGATCCGCAATTCGGCCCGATGCTGATGGTCGGGCTGGGCGGCATCTTCGTGGAGATCCTCAAGGATGTCTCCTTTCGCATCTGCCCGGTGGACCGGGACACCGCGCAGGAGATGCTCGCCGAACTCAAGGGCCACGCGCTGCTCAAGGGCGCGCGCGGCGAGGCCGCGGTGGACGAGGCGGCGCTGGTTGACGCCATGCTCGCGCTCGGTGGCGAGAACGGCATCCTGATGCGCCACGCGGACGACATCGCCGAGGCCGATCTCAACCCGGTGATCGTGAGCCCGGAAGGGGCGGTGGCGGTCGATGCGCGCTTCATCCTCACCGATGCCGAGGCAACCGATACCTCGGAGGCGCCGGCCGCAACGCGTCCGGCGCTGGAGGAATTCCGCCCGCTCTTCGAGCCGAAGACCATCGCCGTGCTCGGGGCCTCGGGTAAGGGTGTGACCATCGCCAACACCTTCATCCGGCGGCTGAAGGATTTCGGCTATGCCGGAGAGATTTATCCCATCCACCCCAAGGCCGACGAGATCGAGGGGCTGAAGGCCTATCCCTCGCTGGGTGAGACCCCGCACAAGGTGGATTACGCCTATGTCGCCATCGGTGCCGAGCGCATTGCCGACGCGCTCGAGGCCGGCGCCGGGCGGGTACGCGTGGCGCAGGTGATCTCCTCGGGTTTTGGCGAGGTCGAGGAGGGGCGCGCGCTGCAGGCTGATCTGGTCGCGCGGGCGCGCAAGGCCGGTATCCGCGTGCTGGGGCCGAACTGCCTGGGCACCTATTCGCCGCGCGGTGGGCTGACCTTTCCGGCGGGGGCGCCGAAGGAGGTCGGAAATATCGGCGTGATCTCGCAGTCGGGCGGGCTGAGCACCGACATCATCAAGCGCGGCCAGTGGCGCGGACTGCGCTACAGCGGGCTGGTGACCATCGGCAACAGCGCCGATGTGAAGCCGCATGAGCTGGTCGAATACTATTTCGACGACCCCCAGACGCGCGCGTTGGGCCTCTATATCGAGGATATCCGTGAGGGGCGCGCCTTCTTCGACCTGCTGCGCAGCCACCCCGCGCCCAAGCCGGTGGTGGTGCTCAAGGGCGGGCGCACCGAATACGGGCGCACGGCGGCGGCCTCGCATACCGGGGCGCTGGCGGGCGACGACCGCGCCTGGGACGCGCTGGCCGCGCAACTGCCGGTGGCGCTGACCACCACGGTGGACGAGTTCATCGACGCGCTGCTGGCGCTGCAGCATTTCCAGCTGCGCCCCGAAAAGCCCACGCAGGAGGTCACGCTGTTCGGCAATGGCGGCGGCTCCAGCGTGTTGGGCGCCGACATCTTCGCCCATCACGGGCTGACGGTCGCGCCCTTCGAGGGTGCGGCGCGCGACGCGCTGGAGGGCATGGGCCTGCCCCCGGGCACCAGCGTGGCCAATCCCATCGACACGCCGGTGGCGACCCTTCAGGAAAAGGAGGGCTGGATCGCGGGCGAGATCCTCGACCATGTCTTCGAGCACGCAGCCCCCGATGCCATCGCCATGCATCTCAACCTTGCCGCCTTCGTGGGTCGCGGCACGGTCGATCCCATTGGCAACCTCTTCGAGGTGGTGCGTCAGACGCTGGAGAAATACCCCGGTGTTGCCCATTTCGCGCTGGCGATGCGTACCGACGGCTCGGCCGAGCTGGACGAGACGCGGCGCCAGTACCGCGCCCGCGCGCGCGAGATCGGCGTGCCCGTCTTCGACGAGATCCCCGCCATGGCGCGCGCGCTTGCCGTGGTGGGGCAGATCGAACGCCGCCTCGCCGCGCGCGGCTGAGGCGTCCCACCCCGTCTGCGCACGCCTTCTCCGGGGCTCAGTCCCGGCGAAGCGCTACCATTTGCGGGCGCGCGCAGGCGGACCCCTGTGGGGGCTCAGAGCCCCGTCTTCTGGCGGAAGCTTTCGGCCTGTTCTTCGGTGAAACATCCCAGCCTCAGATCGCGCAGATAGGGGCCGAAGGCCGCGTCGATCTGATCGCCGAACTTCAGGAATACCTCGGCCATGTAATAGTCGTGGCGCACCAGCGATTCGGCGAGGTTGACGATGGTCGTGTTGCGCGTGTGCACGGCCACGGCCTGATCGGCAACCTTCGCGGTAACCATCTCGCGGTGATCGGCGGCGATGGTGAACAGGTTGTCGGTGGAGCCCATGCGCACGCCGTTGCCTTCATGGATATAGGTGCGGCAGCGCGGACCGAAGGTGAACTCGTCCGGGTCGGGCCCGAAGAGAATGATCAGCATCTCCACGCCGCGCTGGCCGGCCTCGCGCAGCGCCGGCTTGTGGCGGCGCAGGATGTCGTCATGGGCCTTGATCATCAGCGTATCCGCGCAATCGCGGATCAGCGCGTCGATCTTGTCATGGACGTCGAGATCGCCGGCCAGCGTCCAGACATGCTGGTCGTCGACGGGCTGGGCCATTTCGGCCAGCTGCGCGCCGATATTGGCGCATAGCGTGCCAGTCTGGCGGGCGATGCTCTCGAATAGTTCCTGCGGCGGTGCAGCGACGAAGCGGCTGGGGTTTTCGCTGACCGCCAGCACCGCGCCGCGCTGGGCCAGGCTTTCGAGCGCGTTGTAGGTATTGGGTCGCGGGACCGCGGCGTTCTTGGACACTTCATAGGCGGTGCTGGGGGTGTTCTGGCGGAGAAGCTGGATGTAAATGCGGCCCTCATAATCGGTGAATCCCAGGCGCTTCAGCCCGGCAAGAATGTCGCCGGGAACGAGGCCCGAATTGACGGCAAGTTTTCCACTCAATTTTCCTTCTCCTCCTGGAGCAATACGCGGCGACCATAGCCAAAGCCGCCGACGGACGAAATGCCCGTCGGCGGCTTCTCGGTGAGCTTTGGGAGACCCGGCATCGGAGTTCGGGCGCGCCGTCTTGTCACTGCGCGGTGCGCAGGAGCTTCCAGGCCGCCGGAAGCAGCAATGCCGCCAGCGCGGCCTTGAGCAGATCGCCGATCACGAAGGGGGCAACCCCCAGGGCCACGGCCTGCTCGACCCCGACATAGCCTGCCAGCCAGCTTGCGCCGATGGCATAGATCAGCACGCTGCCCGCAAGCGTGGCCGCGAAGGCGCCGGCGAAACCACGGCCCCAGCCGCGGTCGCCCAGGTGGCCTACCACCAGCGCCACGGCGAGGAAGGCATACAGGTAGCCCGCCGTCGGGCCGACAAGATAGGGCAGCCCGCCACCGCCGGCGAAGACCGGCAGGCCCATTGCCCCCTGCGCGAGATAAGCCGCTATGGTGATCACCGCGAGCCGCGCCCCGAAGGCCAGTGCCACGAGCAGCACCGCGAAGGTCTGCATGGTCATCGGCACGGGCCACATCGGGACCTGGACCCGCGCGCTCAGCGCGATGAAGGCCGAACCCGCCAACACCACGAGGATGGCGCGCAAGAGCGGTTGGGTGCTGGCGCGAGCGTCCCATGCGGCATTGACGATCGTGTCGGTGCCCTGCTGTTTCATGACTGTCTCCTTGTGCATGTCAGGCTGCAAGCAGCGCTTTTCGGTTGTCGTCGATAAAGCTCGTATGGATGTCGCCGTCGCGAAAGCCCGCGCTTTCCAGACAGGCGATAAGGAAATCGCGGTTGGTGGCGATCCCCTCAACCCGCACACTGCGCAGCGCCTCGGCAGCGCGCGCGCAGGCTGTAGCGCGGTCGGGGCCGTGAACGATGATCTTGGCCAGCATCGGGTCGTAATAGGGGGTGACCTCCTCGCCCTGACGATAGGCGGCATCGATGCGCAGGCCCGGCGATGCTTCGGGCAGCTCGAACACGGTGAGCGGGCCGGGCGAGGGCATGAACATCTTGGCGGGGTTCTCGGCATATAGTCGGCATTCCACCGCGTGACCCTCGGCACGCAGGGCGTCCTGGTCCATCCCGCTCAGCCTTGCGCGCGCGAAATCGATCTGCATGGCGACCAGATCGGTGCCGGTGATCATCTCGGTGACCGGATGCTCCACCTGGATGCGCGTGTTCATCTCCAGAAAGAAGAACTCGTGTGTTTCGGTGTCGAGGATGAACTCGACAGTGCCGGCGCCGCTGTAGCGGGTCTCGCGGCACAGCGCCACGGCGGCGGCAGCCATGTCCCGGCGCACTCCATCGGGCAGCCCGGGCGCGGGGCCCTCCTCGATCACCTTCTGAAAACGCCGCTGCAATGAGCAGTCGCGCTCGAAGAGATGCACCGCCTCGCCATTTCCGAAGCCAAAGACCTGGATCTCGACATGGCGCGCACGGGGCACGAAGCGTTCCAGAAACACCGCGCCGTCGCCAAAGGATTTCTCCGCCATGGACTGGGTGTCGGCGACCGTGCGCGCCAGTTTGGCGCCGTCATTGACCCGGCGCATGCCGATGCCGCCGCCACCGGCCGAGGCCTTGACCAGCAGCGGGTAACCGACCGCCTCGGCGAGCGCGTCGAGATCCGCCGATGCGCCGGTTTCTATGCGGGCGCTGCCCGGCACCACCGGCACCCCGGCCTGTTCGGCCAGATCGCGGGCGCGCTGCTTGTCGCCCATGGCGCGCAGGGTTTCGGGCGCGGGGCCGATCCAGATCATGCCTGCCGCGATTACCGCCTCGGCGAATCCGGCATTCTCCGAGAGGAACCCGTAGCCGGGATGAATGGCATCCGCGCCGGCACGCCGCGCGGCGTCAAGTACCTTCGCGGTGTCGAGGTAGCTCTCGCGCGCCGCGGCGGGACCGATGGCGATGGCCTGGTCGGCCTCCTCGACATGGGCGGAGCCGGCGTCGGCCTCGGAATACACGGCGACCGTCTCGATGCCCAACTCGCGCGCCGAGCGGAAGATTCGCCGGGCGATCTCGCCCCGATTGGCGACCAGAAGTCTGTTCATGTCTTCGCCCTCTCAGGCCTCGATCCGGGCGACGACCGTGCCTTCGGTGACGGTATCCCCTTCCTTGACCAGAATCTCGATCAGCGTGCCGTCCTCGGGCGCCGCCACCGGAATTTCCATCTTCATCGATTCGAGGATCATGATGGGTTCGTCCTCTTCCATCGACTGACCCGGCTCGGCCTCGATCTTCCAGACGTTTCCGGTAATCTCCGTCTTCACGTCAACGATTGGCACGGCGGTTTCCTCCTCTTGACGGCGCTCTCACTGTTGACCTTCACTATAGAGCGGGTCAATAGTAGTTGCAATAGCAACTCCGGAAATCCGGCGTTCGGCTTGCACCCCAACGGAAGGAAGATCAGCGATGGACATGGACAGATACGCCCCTTGGCAAGGATACAGCGAAACCCATACCGAGCGACTTGATCTGTGGCCCGTGCGCGGGCTGCTTGCGGCGCTGGATTCGACCGAGGCCCCAACCGAGGGGCAGGAGGTGCCGCCACTGGCGCAATGGCTCTATTTCCCACCCATGGTGGTGCAGTCCGAGCTGGGCGATGATGGCCATCCGCGCCGGGGTGGCTTCCTGCCGCCGATCACGCTGGCGCGGCGCATGTGGGCCGCCAGCGACATCCGCTTTCACGCACCCCTGGTGTTGGGCAAGCATGTGACCAAGACGGCGACGGTTTCGGACATCTCGCTCAAGGAGGGCAAGAGCGGCGCGCTGATCTTCGTGAAACTCGACAATACCTACAGTGATTCAAAGAACGGGGCGCCGCTGCTGGAGGAGACCCAGACGCTGGTCTACCGCGATTTGCCCGGCGCGGATGAACCCGCTCCGGCGGGCAAGCCCGCACCGGAGGGGGCGGCCTGGAGCCGCGCCTACACGATCGACGAGGCGATGATGTTTCGCTACTCGGCGGTGACCTTCAACGCCCACCGCATTCATTATGACCGCGAATATACCCGCGCGCAGGAAGGGTACCCCGACATTCTGGTGCAGGGGCAGCTTTCGGCCACGCTGATGCTGCGCGATCTGCTCACCGCGGTTCCAGATGCCCGGCTTGCGAGCTTCTCCTTCCGCGGTGTGCAGCCGGTGCTATGCGGCGAGCGCGTGCATGTTGAAGGCAAGCCGCGCGAGGATGGCGGTTACGATCTGTGGGTACGCGACAACGAGGGAATATTGCGCGTGAGCGGCCGCGCTGGCTGAGTGCGCATTTCGACACATCCGGTGGCGTGTTCCCGCGACATCCGGTCAGTCATTCCGATGCGCTGGGCGCCGCCTCCTGACGGCATCAGAATGTGGCAATGCATTGTGTTGAAGCCATCACAGTAGGAGAGAGCACTCATGACGCCGGTTCCCGGTGCGGCGCCGCTTCGCGAGCTGCACGAGAACAGCGGTATCGTCACGTGGCTGGGGGAGCGCGTTGGCATCACCGAACAGGGTCAGGTCCGTGACGCTTTCCAGCGTCCCGGTAAGCAGATCGACCACCAGCACATTGCCGAGATCGAAGCGCGAGGTGGGGCCCGCGTAGAGGTCAGCGGCGAGAGTGCCAAGCCGGGCGCGGGTGCCGAACGTCGTCAACAACTCGAACCCGTCCATCGCGGGGCTGCGGAACACCGCCATCTCTCCGGGCCATGGCACCGCATGCGCGGCAATGAGCGGGCGATGCGCGGGCTGATCCTCGGTCAGCTGCGGCAGGTCCAGGAGCGCCACCTCGGGCGCGCCGAAGACCACGGCGCGCGACTGTGAGGATGGTCGGGCCTGCCCTGGCGGCAGGTCGTAGGCCTCGCGGTCCCGCCGCACCGCCTCGATCGAACGGGCCTCGGCATCGGCGGTGGCGATCAGTCGCAGGGGCAGCTGCCTTCTGTCATGGTCGAGCGTCACCACATCGGCCGGGTCCAGCGCCAGCCTTGAGGGCGACAGGCGGAAGGTTGCGCTCTCGCGCCCGATCCAGGCTTCCATCAGCGCGCGGCGGCACCTCCGCTCGGCCTCCTCGGACGCCACCGCCATGGGGAAGGATTCAGAGGCGATGCTTGCGGTGTCCAGGGTGAGGGGAACACGAGGCTTACGGCCTTCGACCGCTTTGCTGACAAACCGCGCAGGATGACTTGCGCTTGCTCGGAGAGAGGAATCCGAAACTCTTGTCGGCCCTTCATATTTTCTTCCGGGATTGTCCAAACCGAGAAATCGCCGTTGAACTGGTCCCAAGTTGCCTTACGAACCGAACCCGACCGCGCAGCGGTCAGGATTGTAAATCGCAGCGCCAATGCGCCTATTGCTTCGCTATGCTCAATCTTTTGGCAAAGGTTTGAAACCTCGTGGTAGTTTATCGCCTTGAAGTTTTGCGGCTTGTCCCTTTGGTCCCTCAGGGCCATCGCAGTTGGCTCAGGCTTGCGGCAAGTTGTTGAGCAAGCTGTATAGAAACGCATCATCCCAGCCTGCGCGTTTGATCTTGATGGAGAGGGATCCTGTCGACGTGTCGCGCTT
>PWLT01000006.1 GCA_003558415.1 Hyphomicrobiales bacterium | reverse complement strand
CTTCGACGATATTTTCCGTCCGATCCTCGACTGGGGCGCGGGCTTCCTGCCATGGGTCGATCCCGGCATTTCCGCCCCGATGGGCGCGATCCTCGCGATGATCGCGGTGCTGGTCATCGCCTGCCCTTGCGCGCTGGGGCTGGCCACGCCCACGGCGCTGATGGTGGGGTCCGGCATGGGCGCTGAGCGCGGCGTGCTGATCCGCTCGGGCGAGGCGATCCAGAGCCTCAAGGACATCAAGGTCGTGGTGCTCGACAAGACCGGCACGATCACCAAGGGCAAGCCCGCGCTGACTGATGTGGTGACCGCCGAGGGCTTTGCCGAGGAAGCCGTGCTGCGCGCCGCTGCCGCGGTGGAAACGGGATCGGAGCACCCGCTGGCGCAGGCCATCGTGATGGGCGCGCGCGAGCGCGGGCTCGATGTGCCCGAGGTCAGCGAGTTCAAGGCGATCACGGCACGCGGCGTCGAGGGCGGGGTCGATGGTGAGCGCGTGCGGGTGGGCTCGCGCCGCCTATTGGACGAGGCGGGGATCGAGGTGGGCGATCTCGACGCGCGCCTCACCGAACTGGAGACCGAGGGCAAGACTGCGATGCTCGTTGCCATTGGCGGGAAAGCCGCTGGTCTTGTGGCCGTTGCCGACACAATCAAGGAGGACTCCAAGGCCGCCATCGCCGAGATGCACGCACTGGGCATCCATGTCGTCATGGTCACCGGCGACAATGAGCGCACGGCGAAACATGTCGCGGCGCAGGTCGGGCTCGACGAGGTGATGGCCGGCGTGCTGCCCGAGGGCAAGGTCGAGGCGATCCGCGATCTGCAGACCCGCTTCGGCCAGCATGTCGCCATGGTCGGTGACGGTATCAACGACGCGCCCGCGCTGAAACAGGCCAATGTCGGCATCGCCATTGGCGCGGGCGCCGATGTGGCGATCGAGGCCGCCGACGTGACGCTGGTCACCGGCGAGCTCACCCGCGTGGTCGCGGCGATCCGGTTGTCGAAAGCCACCTTCCGCAAGATCGTCGAGAACCTCTTCTGGGCCTGGTTCTACAACCTTGCCGCCATCCCCATCGCCGCCATCGGCCTGCTGCACCCGATGATCGGCGTGATCGCCATGACCGCAAGCTCGCTCTCGGTGATCGGAAACTCGCTGCTCCTCAAGCGCGCGAAGCTGGAAGTGGCACGGCGATGACGAGGCCGGCTCACCCCCCGGATTCCATTGGATCAGAGGCCGCCTCTGATCCAGCGGCGCATCAGGTACAGGCGCTGCAGGGAAAAACTGACAAGGGAGGAGCCTATGAACATTGAACGGCGCTGAAATCCCATGACGCCGCGAGACAATGCCGGTCTGCGCGGCTTTCCCTGACACAAAGGAGTATCGACATGACGATGCAGATTATGAAATCCGCGCTTCTCGCAAGCGTTCTGCTGACCGCCACCTCCGGCATGGTCACCGCGCAGATGAGATCGGGCGAGCAGGACTCGCAGCGACACATGGGAGAGGCGCGCAGCCAGACGGACAGGGCGGGAGACGTTACCCGCCCGGAAATGCCGGAGTGGATCACGCCCGAAATGCTTCAGACGATGATGCGCATGATGGGCGAAGGCGGCATGCCGGGGATGATGGGCAGCATGCGCGGCGGCTCGATGGCCGAGGGCATGCCCGGGCCGGGCATGATGGGCCAGGGGTTGATGGGTCGCGGCATGCCGGAATCCGGCATGATGGGCATGCAGGACATGCCCATGGGCCCGATGATGCGTGGCCCTCAAGGGCATATGGGCGGCCACGCCCTCGGCCCCGGCGCGCTCTATGGCATGCCGCATGGCACGCCGGTCGAGATGACGCCGATGCGGGTCGAGGCGTTTCTCGGCCATCTCCTGAAGCGGCACGGTAACCCGCGTCTCGAAATCGGGGAGATCACCGAGGGTGAGGACGGCAGCATCATTGCCGAAATCGTCACGGTGGACGGCTCGCTCGTGCAGCGACTGGCCTTCAACCGTTATCCGGGCCTGTTCCGGCAGATCGACTGAACCTGCCCGGCTGGGCCGCCGGTAATGTGCTGCCGGCGGCTCCAGAACCTTTACCAGAACCCTGAAGGGAGAAATTCATGTGGAACGGATGGGAAACGATGCATGGCTGGGGCATGGGATTCGGAGGGATCTGGATGATCCTGATCCTCGTGCTCGTGATCCTCACGATCGCCGCGCTGATCAAATACCTGATGAAATGAAAGGAACAGGCCATGAGCTATACGCATGACCGGGTCATCGAAGATGGGTCGATGGACGACGTGGACGGGCGCGTTCGAGCGGCCCTCGCCGAGCGCGGCTTCGGCGTTCTGACCGAAATCGACGTCAAGGCGACCCTGAAGGCTAAGATCGGCGCCGATATCGATGAGTATCGCATCCTCGGCGCCTGCAGTCCTTCCATGGCCTACAAGGCCATCCAGGTTGAACCACGCATCGGCGCGATGCTGCCGTGCAACGTGATCCTGCGCGCGGTCGAAGGCGGCGTGGAAATCAGCGCTGTCGACCCGGTTGCATCGATGCAAGCCGTTGAGAACGTCGAACTCGACAAGATCGCGGCCGAAGTCCGCAACATGCTGATCGAGGCGGTCAAGGCGGCCTGATGGGACAAGACAGCGAGACAACCGCGCGCGCCGCCCGCTCCACCGGCGGCGCGCGCCCTGCTGGCCTGTGGAAAGCTCCCGAACTGCCCGTCGCCTTCTTTTCTTTCGGTCTGCATTTCGTCTGGGAATTCGTCCAGGTTCCGGCCTTCGCCGAGATGGCGGCAATGGCCCACTGGGAGGCAATCAAGCTTTGCCTCTCGGCCACCATCGGTGATGTGGGCTTTGCGCTGACGGCCTTCTGGACGGCCAGCCTGGCAGCGCGCAGCCGGGACTGGATCCTTCGGCCGACGCGCGTGCCGGTCGCGATCTTCGTCGCCGTGGGCATCCTCCTGACCGTCGGGTTCGAGTATTACTACACCAATATCAGCCTGCGCTGGACCTACTCGGATCTGATGCCGCTCGTGCCGCCTTTCGGCACCGGCTTGAG
>PWLT01000435.1 GCA_003558415.1 Hyphomicrobiales bacterium | reverse complement strand
TGTCGCTGGCGCTGATGCTGGCACTGGAGTTCGACATCTATCTCATCGATGAGGGAATGCCGGCGACCACCGACGTGGAGTTCAACCGCAAGGCCGGGCGCCTGCTGCGCGAGCGGCTGGCGGATGCGACGGTGGTCGTGGTATCGCACCAGCCCACGACGCTGGAAAAATACTGCCGCGCCGCCGCCGTCTTGCGCAACGGCAAGCTGCACATGTTCGACACACTCGAGGAAGCGAAACAGCTTTATGACTACCAAACCCAAAGTTAAGCGCTTCCGCATCCGCCGCAGTACCAGCGGCGACGAAACCTCGGGCGCTCAGGAGCACGGGACGGCCGCCGCGCAGGCACAAGACCCGGCCGGCGATGCGCCCCGTGACACCGCGCGCGATGCCCCCGCCAGTTCCGCCGCCAAGGAGATCGAGGCCATTCGAGCCGAGGGGCTGACGGGGCGGCAACTGCGAATGGCGCGCCGTGTCGCCCAGCGCAACGGGATCGAGGCCGAGTCGGATCTCGACGCGGTGCGCCTGCTTCGGAAAAAGGGGATCGACCCCTTCGCACGGTCGAACATCCTCGATCTGGTCGTCGCCGACAGCCGCAGCGGCGGTCCCGTCGAGCCCGCCTCGCGCCAGCCGGGGGGCTCAGAGCCGACGCCCAACCTGCCCAAGGCCTATCGTGCGCCCCAGACCCCCTCGACGGAACAGCGCCCGCCGGAAATCGGCGGGTCCGAGGAAATCCGCCAGATTCAGCAGGATATCACTCGTCGGCGGCGCCGGAGGCTGCTGTTGCTTGCGGCACGGCTATGCGTCTTCGTACTGCTGCCGACGCTGATCGCGGCCTATTACTACGCCGCGATCGCCACACCGCTCTACACCACCCAATCCGAATTCGTCATCCAGCAGGCGGAGAATCAGAGCGCCCCCTCGGGAATGGCGGGGATGTTTTCGGGCACCGCGCTGGCGACGTCGCAGGATTCGGTCACGGTGCAGAGCTACCTTCAGTCGCGCGACGCCATGCGCCGGCTCGACGCGGATCACGGCTTCAAGGCGCATTTCAGCGCCGAGGGGCTCGACCCGCTGCTGCGCCTCGACCTCGATGCCAGCTCGGAGGCAACCTATCGCCTTTACCAGCGCATGGTGCAGATCGGCTACGACCCCAGTGAGGGCATCATCCGCATGGAGGTGCGTGCCACCGATCCGCAGGCGAGCGAGCAGTTCTCGCGCGCGCTCCTTTCCTATGCCGAAGAGCAGGTCGACCAGCTCACGCAGCGTCTGCGCGAGGACCAGATGAGCGGCGCGATGGAGAGTTTCGAGGAGGCCGAAACACGCATGCGCGCGGCGCAGGAGCGCGTCATGGAGCTTCAGGAGCGATACAGCATGCTCTCGAGCGAGGTCGAGGTCAGCCTGCTGACCACCCAGATCACCAATCTCCAGACCGAGCTTTCGCGTGAGCGGCTGGCGCTGCAGGAGGTAATGGCCAATCCGCGGCCCAACCCGGCACGGGTGGATCCCCTTCAGCGGCGCATCCAGAATCTCGAATCCGAAATCGAGACGCTGCGCGCGCGGCTGACCGAGGACAGCGCCGATGGAACCTCGATTGCCCGTGTGTCGGGACAGTTGACCATGGCGCAGGCGGATGTCGAGGTCCGACAGATGATGCTCGCCCAGTCGCTCCAGCAACTCGAGGCCGCGCGGATCGAGGCTAATCGGCAGGTACGGTATCTGTCGCTTGGCGTCAGCCCGAGTGCACCCGATGAGGCAAGCCATCCGCGCGTGTTTGAGAACAGCGTGCTGGCCTTCCTGATCTTCGCGGGCATCTATCTGATGCTGTCGATGACGGCCTCGATCCTGCGCGAGCAGGTCTCATCCTGACCCGCTGCGCGCTCTGAGCGCGCAGGGCGGCGGTCGGCGATTTTGGGTTGCGGCGGATCTTGGGCTTGAGTAAACACAGCCGCAGTTGGGGTGTAGCCAAGTGGTAAGGCAGCGGTTTTTGGTACCGTGTACCGCAGGTTCGAATCCTGCCACCCCAGCCACATGCACCAGAAAATACAGCATAATCAGGATCTTGAGGAGCCCTCGCCCGGCCCGTTCCGGCCCCGCGCCGGGGGTGTGACACATGATGTGACACATGATGTGTCACAGGCGCCCTCCGGCGCCCCCGATCCGGCCCCCCGATCGCCCGCGCGCCGATGCCCGCGTCGCCGCGCTCCCGGCCCGCATCTCGAACGCCGCGGCGCCACCTTCTACTTTCGCAAACGCAGCTCGAAGTCCCTCGCCGGGGGGGAGTCGGACTCGTCCCTGCGCCTGTCACTGCGAACGCACGTTCACCGCATCGCGGTGAAGCGCGCGGCAGCGTTGCTCACCGCCTTCGAGCAGGCGGAGAGAAGACTGATGAAGAAGATGCAGACGAAACAGCTGGATGATGCGCAGATCAGGAGCATCCTCGCGCAGATTTTGCGCGACGCATTGCAGCGCGTGCTGCGCCAGGAGGCCGAGGAGTTGATCGACAGCGACGAGGCGATCGATGCGCGCATCGCCGAAATCGATTCCGAGCGCACGGAGCTACGCCGACGCGCCCGTGCGCGCGACTGGAGCCTGGTCGAGCCGGACGTGACCTGCGCCGCGCAGCAGGTGAATATCGCGCCGCCAGATCCGCTGCCGGCGCAGCTCGGGCGTCCCGCGACCAGCCTGATCCGCGAGATCCGCGACGTCGAGGCGCAAGCGCTGGACGGCGAGGATGCGCGCACGCTGGCGGCACCGCTCGTCGAGCGTTACGCGTCGTGCAGCGTGGATGATTTCGTTGCGGCCCCGGTACTGCTGTCCACCGCCTGGACACGGGCGTTGGAATTGCATCCCGCGCGAAGCATGAAGGGCAACATCGATGCGATCGCCAAGCTGGCATTGACGTATTTCGGCGATATTCCGGTCACCGCGATCTCCGAACAAGCGCAGGAGGAGTTCTTTGCCTGGATGGCCCGTCTGCCCAAGAAGCACGGAAAGAGCCATGGCAAGAACCGGTACTGCCCGAACGCACCCAAGAATCCGGAACGCTACAGC
>PWLT01000416.1 GCA_003558415.1 Hyphomicrobiales bacterium | reverse complement strand
CCCCAGCTTCGCCGCCGATATCGCCAGCGGCAAGCCCACCGCGCTGACGCTGGCCACCGAGGCGCCGCAGGCTGCGACGTTGCAGACCGGCCTCGCCACGCGCAACCTGCGGCTTTACCTCAGCGATGACCCGCTGGGCGCGCAGCTTGGCGGGGCGCTGAAGAATGTCATCGCCATCGCCGCCGGGCTGACCATCGGCGCGGGGCTGGGCGAGAGCGCCCGCGCCGCGCTGATGACGCGCGGCTTTGCCGAGATCACCCGCCTGGCCGAGGCGCGCGGCGCGCAGGCGGCCACGCTTTGGGGGCTGTCGGGTTTTGGCGATCTGGTGCTCACCTGCACCTCGGAAAAATCGCGCAACTACCGCCACGGGCTGGCGCTGGGCGCAGGCCGCGCGCCTCAGGACGGGCAGACCGTCGAGGGGGTGATGACCGCGCATGCCATCACCGAGGCCAATGCCGATGCCGGCGAGGGG
Organism: Hyphomicrobiales bacterium; assembly: GCA_003558415.1. Taxonomy (GTDB): domain Bacteria; phylum Pseudomonadota; class Alphaproteobacteria; order Rhodobacterales; family Rhodobacteraceae; genus Alkalilacustris. The sequence goes on along the minus strand of PWLT01000416.1, from coordinate 2,586 downwards.
CTGCCGGTAACGGCGATGGTCTCGGCGCTCCTGCGCGGGGCACTGGGCATGGACGAGGCCATCGCCAGCCTGCTGTCGCGCCCGCTGCGGCATGAACTGGAATGACCCGGCGCGCGGCTTGACAGCGCCTGCGGGCTCCGGTCTCGTGCGGATGGCGCAAGGAGGAACAGCCATGACCAACCAAGGCGCGGAGGCCACCGCCTACGCCACGCATGAAGTGCTCAACCAGCCCCCCGCGCTGGCCGATTACGACGCCTATGCCACCGACCCCTGGCTGCCCGCGATCATCGCGCAGTATGGCGCCGGCTGGGCCGGTGAGCGGCTGGGCGAATGCGGGCGCGCGGTCGGCTCGGCGCAGGTGCAGCATCTGGCGCGGCAGGCCAATCGCTTCGGCCCCGAATTGCGCAGCCATGACCGTTTCGGCAACCGCATCGACCAGATCGAATTCCACCCCGCCTGGCATGAGCTGATGGCGATGGCCATGGCCCATGACACGCATGCGCTGTGCTGGAACGAGAAGCGCGAGGGGGCGCAGGTGGCGCGGGCGGGCCTCTCTTATCTGTGGAACCAGGGCGAGAACGGCATCTGCTGCCCGCTGGGCATGACCTATTCGGCGGTGCCGATCCTGCGCGAAGACCCCGACGCCTGGGCTGAATGGGGCGCGCTGATCACCTCGCGCCGCTATGACCCGCGCCAGACCCGCGCGGCTGACAAGACCGGCGGCACCGTCGGCATGGCAATGACCGAAAAGCAGGGCGGGTCCGACCTGCGCCAGACGCAGACCACAGCAAAGCCCAATGGCGATGGCACATGGTCGATCACCGGGCATAAATGGTTCTTCTCGGTCCCGCATTCGGATCTGTTCCTGACGCTGGCGCAGACCGATGACGGGGTGTCGTGCTTCATGGTGCCCGGCTGGCTGCCCGATGGCTCGCGCAACCGGCTGCAGATCCAGCGGCTCAAGGACAAATGCGGCAATCGCTCGAATGCCTCTTCCGAGGTCGAGTTTCGCGGCGCGCTGGCGCGGCTGATCGGCGAGAAGGGGCGCGGCATCCGCACCGGGATCAGCATGAACCACTACACGCGGCTTGATTTCGCCGTCGGCTCGGCCGGGCTGATGCGTCAGGCGCTGGCGCAGGCGGCGCATCACGCCACGCATCGCCGCGCCTTTCAGCGCGCGCTGATCGACCAGCCGATCATGGCCAATGTCATCGCCGACATGGCGATCGAGGCCGAGGCCGCCGCCTGGCTGGCCTTTCGCTTCACCGCCGCGCTCGATGCCGAGGGCGAGAGCGAGGCCGAGCGCCTGCTGGGCCGCATCGGCGCGCCGATCGCCAAATACTGGGTGTGCAAGCGCGCCCCCGCGCTGGTGGCCGAGGCGGTGGAATGCCATGGCGGCAATGGTTTCATCGAGGATCACCTGATGGCGCGGCTCTACCGTGAGGCGCCGCTCAACGGCATCTGGGAGGGCACCGGCAATGTCATCTGCCTGGATGTGCTGCGCTCGATCCGGCGCGAACCCGACTGCCTGCCCGCGCTGATCGACGAGATCGCGCTGGCCAATGGTGCCGATCCGCGCTTCGATGCGGCGCTGGCGGCGTTGAACCAGGCGCTGCCCGAGATGCTGCGCCATGAGGGCCAGGCGCGGCGGCTGGTGGAAAGGCTGGCGCTGATGACGGCGGCCTCGCTGCTCTTGCGCCACGCACCGCATGAGGTCGCCGATGCCTTCATCGCCAGCCGGCTCGAGGGGGCGTGGAGCGGCCATTTCGGCGATCTGCCCGGCGGGGTGGATGCCGGGCGCATCGCGCGGCGCGCGGCGCCGGGCTGAGGCGTCGAGGGGGCTGCGCAGGATACGCGTGACAAAAGGCCCGGGCCGCAGAAAACGGCCTGAGCCCCGCCCCCTTCATCTTGCCAAAAATACGCCACCGGACGCTGCGCCGCCGCGCGCGGCGGGCGGCGATGCGCGGCGCTTACCGGTTCTCGCCCACCACCGAAAACGGCGCCCAGAAGAAGGGATGCGCGCTCTCGGGCCGCGCGGCCATGCCCAGCTGCGCCCGGCGCAGCGCCTGCGCGCGGCTCAGCCCCTCACCCGAGCGCTGCATCGTGTCGGCCATCAGCTGCGGCGTCACGTCATCATCGATCGGCCAGTGCGACACCATCAGCGCCCGCGCCCCCGCAAAGAAGAACGCCCGCGCCAGACCCGACAGGCCCTGCGCATCACCGCCCCCGCCGCCGGCGGTGTTGCAGGCCGACAGCAGCACCCAATCGGCATCCAGCCTGAGCCCGGCCACTTCCGAGGATGTCAAGAACCCGTCCTCGCCCCCGCCCGGGCGCAGCGCCAGCGCCATCTCGGTGATCGCGCCGTCGGTCACCTCGGCGGCCTCGCGCGAGAGAAGCCCGTGCGTGGCGAAGGACAGCACCCGGTAGCGATCGAGCGGCGCGGTCTTGACGAAGGCCTCGCTGGCCTGCTCGCCGATCACCGCGCCATCCGCGCCCGCGCCCATAAGCCCGGCCAGAAAACGCACCTCGTCGGCGCTGCCGGGAAGCCGCGCCAGCGACGTGCCGCGCAGCGCGCTGTCGGGGCTG
>PWLT01000081.1 GCA_003558415.1 Hyphomicrobiales bacterium | reverse complement strand
CCGACTCCACGATCGTTGTCGCCAGAAGTACGTCATAGCGCCCGTCATAGAAGGCGTTCATGCGCTCATCCAGCTCGCCCGCCGCCAACTGGCCATGCGCGGTGACAAAGCTGATCTCGGGTACCTGCTCGCGCAGGAATTCCTCCATTTCGGGCAGATCGCGCACGCGCGGGACCACGAAGAAGGATTGCCCGCCGCGATAATGCTCGCGCAGGAGCGCCTCGCGCACCATGATCGCATCGAATTCGCTCACATAGGTCCGGATCGCCAGGCGGTCGATTGGAGGCGTGCCGATTATGGAGAGATCCCGGACCCCTGTGAGCGAAAGTTGAAGCGTGCGCGGGATCGGCGTGGCCGTGAGCGTGAGCACATGGATGTCCGAGCGCATCTGCTTGAGCCGCTCCTTGTGGGTGACGCCGAAATGTTGTTCCTCATCGATCACCAGCAGCCCCAGATTGCGGAACTTCACCCCCTTGGCGAGCAGCGCATGGGTACCGATCACGATGTCGACGTTGCCATCGGCAAGCCCGGCGCGGGTCTCGGCCGCGGCCTTGGCCGAGACGAAGCGCGAGAGTTGACGCAATTTGACAGGAAGGCCGCGGAAACGCTCGGAAAAGCTTTGAAAATGCTGGCGCGAGAGCAGCGTCGTGGGGCAGATCACCGCGACCTGGATCCCGGACATGGCGGCAATGAAGGCCGCGCGCATCGCAACTTCGGTCTTGCCGAAGCCCACATCGCCGACGATCAGCCGGTCCATCGGCGTGCCGCGCTCGAGATCCTCGAGCACATCCGCGATGGCGGAGAGCTGATCGTCGGTTTCCGCCCAGGGAAAGCGCGTGCAGAAGGCATCCCACAGCCCCTCGGGCGGGGTCAGAACCGGCGCGCTGCGCAACTGCCGCTCGGCGGCAACGCGGATCAGCCTGTCGGCGATCTCGCGGATGCGCTCCTTGAGCTTGGCCTTCTTGGCCTGCCATGCACCGCTGCCGAGACGGTCGAGCAGTCCTTCCTCATGACCGTAGCGCGAGAGCAGTTCGATATTCTCCACCGGCAGGAAGAGCCGGTCGCCGCCGGCATATTCGATGGCGATGCATTCATGCGGGGCACCCATGGCGCTGATCGTCTCGAGCCCGGTATAGCGCCCCACGCCATGTTCGACATGCACGACCAGATCACCGGCACTGAGGGTCTGAGCTTCGGTCAGGAAGTTCTCGGCCCGCTTGCGTTTTTTCGTCGTTCGGATAAGTCGGTCGCCAAGCACGTCCTGTTCGGAGATCACGGTAAGCTCCGGGGCCTCGAAGCCGTGCTCCAGCGGCCAGACGGTAAGCAGAACCTCCCCGCGGCCCGAAGGGATGTCGCGCGCATCGCGCAGATGCTGCGCGCCTTGCACACCCTCATCGGCAAGCAGCCCCTCGAGCCGTTCGCGCGCGCCCTGGGAATAACTGGCGATCACCACCGGTCCGAGTTTGCGCCTGGCTTCAACGTGATCGGCCAGACTTTGGAAAAGGTTTGCATTCTCCTGCTGGCGCTCGGGCGCGAAATTGCGCCCCACGCGCCCGCCGGCATCCAGTACCCCCGGCCCCGGCGGCTGCGCAAGCGGGCTGAGCTGGATGGCGCGCCGCTCCCGCAGGGCGCGCTCCCAGCCGGCATCGTCGAGATAGAGAAGCTCGGGCGGACAGGGTTTGTACACGCTTTCCGTGCCGCGCGCGCCGGCCGCCTCGCGGCGGGCATCATACTGATCCATGACGCTGTCCCAGCGCGCGGTGCGCGCCGCCTCGACGCGGTCATCGAGCATCACGCTGGCGCGGGGCAGGAAATCGAAGATCGTCTCGAGCCGCTCGTGGAAGAAGGGCAGCCAATGCTCCATCCCCTGATGGCGGCGTCCGGCGCTGACGGCCTCATAAAGCGGGTCGTCGCTGCGCGCGGCGCCGAAGGTGGCGCGCCAGGTCTGGCGGAAGCGTGTGATCGCCGCCTCGTCGAGGATCACCTCCGACACGGGTGCAAGCTCGATGCGATCGAGCCGCTCGGTGGTGCGCTGCGTGGCGGGGTCGAAGCGGCGCGCGCCGTCGAGCACATCGCCGAACAGATCAAGCCGCACCGGCCCGCCCGTGGCCGGGGAATAGATGTCGATGATGCCGCCGCGAATGGCATAATCGCCGGGCTCGCTCACCGTGGGAACGGCGGCAAAGCCCATGCGGGCGAGGAAGTCGCGCAGCGCCGCCTCGTCGATGCGCTGGCCGACCTCGGCGCGGAAACTCGCCGAGGCGATCACCTCGCGCGAAGGGACACGCTGAAGGGCTGCGTTGAGCGTGGTCAACACGATCGCGCGCCTCACCACCCCATGCGCCAGCGCCGAAAGCGTCGCGAGCCGCGTGGCGAGGATCTCGCTATTGGGCGAGACACGGTCGAAAGGCAGGCAATCCCAGGCGGGAAAGCGCAGCACGGGCACGTCGGGGGCAAAGAAGGCCAGCGCCGCGCGCATCTCCTCCATGCGCTTGTCATCGCGGGCGACATGCAGGGCGAGACCGGCATCGCAGGTGTCGAGCTCGCGCGCGAGCAGGCGCGCATCATAGCCTTCCGGGGCGCCGCCGAGCAGGATTCGGGAGGGGGAGGTATCGGACATGGCGGCTGACCTACCCTGCCCCCCGGCGATGTCAACCGCCGCGCGCGCCGTCATGACAAGGGTGCTTTCATCCCATCAGCGCATTGACATTCATGTTCTGCCACATCCCCCACATCGCGGTCACGAAGATGGAGACCATGCCCAGAAGCTGCACCTTGAAGCGGTAGCGTGTGAGCTGCGCGCACAGCGCCTCGCCCGAGAGTTCGAGGCTGAGAATGCGTGCCGCCGTGCGCAGCCCCATCAGCCCGACAAGCGGTGTCGGACCAAGCAGAAGGAACAGCGCCTGACCGAACTGGACACCGTAGTAGAAGCCCAGCAGCGCCAGCGTGGTGAGTGCGGCGGTGACGAACCCCACGATCCAGGGTCCCGCGACCCGCGCGACATGGAGCCTGCGGTTGATGTTGATGCGCGTCATCTCCTCGAGATCGATCATCGCCTGACCGCCCTGACGGCGCGCGCGCGTGACCATGTCGAAGGGCACGCCAAGCACGAAATGGCTCAGCGATGACCACAGCACCGCAAGCATGACCCAGTACCAGATATTGGAGAACGAGCGCATGTCGATGAGCTCGATGACGTGCTGGTACCAATCCACCGCACACCCCCAGGAGTCGAATTCGCCCGCAACCTATCGGGCATGTTCGGGAATGCCCATACTTGAGATATCGCCCGCGCCGTGGCACGCAGCACAAAAGCAACAGCACCCCTTCAGGAGACATCCATCGATGCGCCCGATCGTCCCCCCCTTCCCCGCCGCGCGCCTGCGCCGGCTGCGCCGGACCAATGCGCTGCGCGATCTGGCGCAGGAACACCGCCTCGGCGTTGCCGATCTGATCTGGCCGCTGTTCCTGCTGGAGGGAACCGACAGCGCCCAGCCTGTCGACTCGATGCCCGGCGTGGAGCGGCTGACGATCGATCGCGCCGTGCGCGCCGCCGGACAGGCGCGTGATCTGGGGATCCCGGCGATTTGCCTGTTTCCCTACACCGAAGCGGCGCGGCGCACCGAGGATTGCGCCGAAGCCTGGAGCCCAGACAATCTGGTCAACCGGGCGCTGCGCGCCATCAAGGCCGAGGTGCCCGAGGTCGCGGTGATGACCGATGTGGCGCTCGACCCCTACAGCGCACATGGCCATGACGGGTTCCTGCGCGGCGGCGAGATCGTCAATGACGAGACGGTCGAGGCGCTGGTGCGCATGGCGCTGGCGCAGGCCGAGGCGGGGGCTGACATCATCGGCCCCTCCGACATGATGGACGGGCGCATCGGCGCGATCCGCAGCGCACTGGAGGGGCACGGCCACCAGCATGTGGCGATCATGTCCTATGCGGCGAAATATGCCAGCGCCTTCTACGGGCCGTTTCGTGATGCCGTGGGTGCCTCCGCCGCGCTCTCCGGCGACAAGAAGAGCTATCAGATGAATCCGGGCAACTCCGACGAGGCGCTGCGCCTGATCGAGCGCGACCTCTCCGAGGGGGCGGACATGGTGATGATCAAGCCGGGGATGCCCTATCTCGACATCTGCCGGCGCGCCAAGGACGCCTTCGGCGCGCCGACATTCGCCTATCAGGTTTCGGGCGAGTACGCGATGATCCGCGGCGCGGCCGATCGGGGCTGGATCGACGGCGAACGCGCCATGCTCGAAAGCCTGCTCGCCTTCCGCCGCGCGGGCTGTGACGGCATCCTGACCTATTTCGCCCCGCAGGCCGCGCGTCTGCTCGGCTGAGGCCGGTCTTCGCCGAGGCTGCACCAACGTGCATGACAGGAGATTCGAAAACGCGTATACTTGCGCCCAAGCGGGCGGGACAGCCCGCAACAATCAAGGTCGAAGCAGTAACGAGGCGGAAAAGATGAGCAGCATATCCCGACGAGGAGTCGTCGCCGGAATCGGTGGCGCAATGGCACTTGCCGCATGCGGCAATCCGATAGGCGGCGACGGCGATATGCGCCTCAACGCCCGCGTGGACGCGACGCGCGATTTCCTGTTCCGGAACTACCCGGGCACGCGCGAGCTCGAGGAGAAGTCCCACGGTGTCCTGTGGATGCCGCTGGTTACCGAAGGCGGGTTGTTCGTGGGCGGGGGCTATGGCCGCGGCGCTCTGCGCATCGACAACGCCACGGTCGATTACTACTCGGCGACACGCGCCTCCTTCGGCCTGCAGATCGGCGCGCAGCAATACGCCCATGCGCTGTTCTTCATGACCATGGAGGCGCTCAACGAATTCCGCCGCGGCGAGGGCTGGGCGGCCGGCGCGGATCTGCGCTATGCGCTGCCCGATCGCGGCGGATCGCTGGGCACCGACACCACGACCCAGCTTTCGCCGGTCATCGCGGTGGTGTTCGGACAGTCCGGGTTGATCGCCGGCGCCTCGCTGAGCGGGACCAAATACACGCGCATCATCCCGTGAGCCGCGCGTGAATGCCTGCCCGCGTCAGCTGCCGCCGTCGAGCGCGCGCAACCGCGCGATCAGGCTCGACGTGTCCCAGCGCCCGCCGCCCATGGCCTGAACGTCCTTGTAGAACTGATCCACCAGCGCGGTGAGCGGCAGCGGCGCGCCGATCTCGTCGGCTGCATCAAGGCAGATGCCCAGATCCTTGCGCATCCAGTCCACCGCAAAACCGAAATCGAACTGCCCCTCGAGCATGGTCTCGTAACGGTTGGCCATCTGCCACGACCCCGCGGCGCCCTGGCTGATGACCTCGACCACGGCGCGGCCGTCGAGCCCGGCCTTCTCCCCGAAGCGCAGCGCCTCCGAGAGCCCCTGCACGACGCCCGCGATGGCGATCTGGTTCATCATCTTGGCCAGCTGACCCGCGCCGCTTTCACCCAGGCGGCGGCAGATCTTGGCATAGACGCCCATCACCGGCTCGGCGCGCGCATAGGTGTCCGTGTCGCCGCCGCACATGATCGACAGCGCGCCATTCTCGGCGCCCGCCTGCCCGCCGGAGACCGGCGCATCGACATAGCCGATCCCGAGCGCCCGTGCGGCACCCGACAACTGGCGCGTCACCTCGGCCGAGACGGTGGTGTGATCGACGAACACCGTCCCCTCGCCCATGCCGGCAAAGGCCCCCTCCTCGCCGGTGCAGACCGCGCGCAGGTCGTCATCATTACCCACGCAGGCCATGACGAACTCCGCCCCTTCGGCGGCGGCACGCGGCGTGGCCGCAGCCTTTCCGCCATGGCGCGCGACCCATGCATCGGCCTTGGCGGTCGTGCGGTTGTAGACGCACACCTCATGCCCGGCAGCCGCCAGATGCCCCGCCATCGGCGCGCCCATCACACCAAGTCCCAGAAACGCGATCTTCGCCATATTCCCCCCTTTTCTCGCACCGGCCGCGATTGCATGTATCCTTCGGACCAATTACCTAGCCGGAGATGCCCGGTACAACAACAGGCAAGAGATGCTCACCGTTCTGCGCTGGTTGACCCGGATATTTCTGGGCCTCGTCGTCCTTGCAGCAGCAACGGCACTGGTGCTGTACTATTTCACCTCACGCTCGATTCCCGATTACGGCGCCAGCTACAGCTTCGAGAACCTGGAATCCGAAGTCGAGATCGTGCGCGACAATTCCAATGTGCCGCATATCTTCGCCGAGAACGACAGTGACGCGTTCTTTGCGCTGGGATTTGCCCATGCGCAGGACCGGCTGTGGCAGATGATGCTGATGCGCCGCACGGCGCAGGGGCGGCTGTCGGAGGTGTTCGGTGCGCGCACGCTGCGCACCGACGAGCTGATGCGCCGCCTGGGGATCCATGAGCGCGCGGTGCGCTCCGTCGGCGCGCAGGACAGCTATACCCGCGCGGCGCTTGAGGCCTATTCGCGCGGCGTCAATGAATGGGTGCGCACCGTGAACGCCGAGGCGCGCGGGCGCGGCGCGCCGGAGTTCTTCATCTTCCCCGGCGAGATCGCCCACTGGCAGCCCGCCGACTCGATCGCGCTGATCAAGCTGATGGGCGTGCAGATGTCCTCGCAGTTGCAGACCGAGGTGCTGCGCGCGCGGCTGTCGTTGGTCCTCGATGACGAACAGATCCGCGACCTGCTGCCCGACGCCCCCGGATCGGGTGTCGCGGCGCTGCCCGATTTCGCCGGCCTGTTCCCCGATGGTGAGTTGCCCTCAGCCCCGCGGCGCCATGCGGAGGCGCCCGACGCGCTTTCGCCGGTGATGCCGCGCCGGCTCTCTGGCGCCTCGAATGCCTGGGCGGCCTCGGCAGCGCGCGCAACCACCGACGGCACGCTGCTGGCCAATGACCCGCATCTGCCCCTCACGGCGCCGGGCATCTGGTATCTCGCCCGGCTCGAGCTGGAATCGGGCGGCGTGATCGGCGGAACCATCCCCGGCATCCCGGCCATGCTCAGCGGGCGCAGCGACCGGCTGGGCTGGGCGATCACCTCGTCCTACATGGACGATCAGGACCTTTTCATCGAACAGCTCAACCCCGAAAACCGGCAGGAGTATCGCACGCCCGAGGGCTGGGAGCCCTTTGAGACGCAGCGCTCGATCATCCGGGTGAAGGGGGAGGAGCCGCGCACCATTACCCTGCGCGAGACCGTAAACGGCCCCGTCATCCCCGGCCATCATTTTGACATCGACGAGATCACGCCATCGGGCCATGTCGCGTCGTTGTCCTGGACGCTGCTGGACCGATCCGACACCACCATGACCGCCGCGATGCGCCTGATGCGCGCGGGCTCGGTGGCCGAAGGGATCGTGGCCGGCGCGCAGTTCGTCGCCCCCTCGCAGAACCTGCTTCTGGCCGACCGCGACCGCATCGCCATGCAGACCGTGGGCGCGATGCCGCGCCGCGATGCCCGCCACCAGACGCAGGGGCGGATGCCCGCGCCCGGCTGGATCGCCGAGAACCGCTGGCAGGGGCGCTTTCCGTATTCGGCCAATCCACGTTTCGAGAACCCCACCAGCGGAATCATCGGCAATACCAACAACAAGCCGCTCTCGCGCCCCTTCCCGCTGCATGTCAGCCATGACTGGGGCGATACGCAGCGCATCCAGCGCTGGCTGCGGCTGATGGGCGATCGTGAAGTTCACAGCCGCGACAGCTTCATCGAGGCGCAGCTCGACACGGTCAGTCACACCGCCCGGGCATTGCTGCCGCTGATCGGCGCCGATCTGTGGTTCACCGGCGAGGCCGCGCCCGCCGACACGACCGAAGGGCTACGTCAGCGCGCGCTGCTTCTACTCGCCGACTGGAACGGCGAGATGAACGAACACCTCCCCGAGCCACTGATCTACACCGCCTGGCTGCGCCATCTCCAGGACCGGCTGATCCGCGACGAGCTGGGGCCGCTGGCGAGTCAGTTCACCCATGTCGAGCCGCTGTTCATCGAACGCGTGTTTCGCGACATCGACGGCGCCGCCGAATGGTGCAACGTCGTCCAGTCCTCGGTGCGCGAGACCTGCACCGACATGGCGCGGCTGGCGCTCGACGATGCGCTTTTGTGGTTGTCCGAGCGGTACGGGCGCAACCCGGAAAGCTGGCGCTGGGGCGATGCGCATGAGGCCCACCACGACCACACGGTACTGGGCGATGTGCCGCTGCTGCGCCATTTCGTGAATATCCGCCAATCCACCTCGGGCGGCGACAACACGCTGATGCGGGGCATGACTGCCGGCACCGGCGCCGAGCCCTACGCCAATGTTCACGGCGCGGGGTATCGCGCTGTCTATGACTTCGCCGATCCCGACAGTTCGGTCTATATCGTCGCGACCGGGCAGTCGGGCCATCCGCTCAGCCGCCACTATGACGATCTGGGCGAGCTGTGGCGGCGCGGCGAATACATTCCCATGTCGCTCGATGCCGATCTCGCGCGCGCCGGTTCGGTGGGCATCACCCGCCTCGCGCCGCGCTGAGCGCGCCGCCTGCGCCGTGCCGGTCAGCGCGCGCGCGGCTCGCGCGGCTGCGGGCGGCCGGGGACTTCCTTGAGCAGCCCGCCGATTGCCATCGCCGCGATGTCGTCATCATCGATTGTCACGCCGCAGATGATGCGCTCAAGGATGCGGTCCACGCCATGCGCGACACTCGAGCGCGCGCTGCCCGGCAGTCCGATCACCGGGCGCCCGTTCAGTTCTCCCAGGAAGAGCAGATTGCCCGGATCGACCGGCAAACCGAATCGATCGACGCGCCCGCCGGCTTTGCGCAGGGCCTCGGGGGCGGTGTCGCGGATATCGGATGTCGCCGAGCCGGTGAGGATCAGGATCACCTCGCCCTCCAACTGCGTGAGCGCCGCCGCGATGGCGTCACGTTCATGCGCGACCTCGACGCTGCTTGCCAGTGCCACGCCCAGCGATTGCAGGCGCTGGCCGATCGCGCGGCGCCCCTTGGCGTTGAGCTTATCCGCCTGGCCGGGCACCGAGGTCAGGATCAGCCCGGCGCTGCGCCGCATGATCGGGCGCAGGGCAAGCGCGCAATCCGCCGCCGCGCAGGCCGCCTCCAGCCGCCGCGCCTCCACGGCATAGGGGATGATCTTGACCGTGGCCGCCAGCGTGCCCTGCGCGAGGCGCGCATATTCGGGCAACGTCGCCAGCGTGATGCCCGGATCGACCTTGTTGAGCGCGCGGATCGCGCCCGCGTCCAGCGACAGCAGCCCCGGTGCAGCGGCGTGCAGGTTGACCCGGCCGGTGAAGGGCGCGCCGGGTACCAGCCCCGCGGCCTTCGGGTCGGGAACCAGCGCCCGGGCGAGCCGAGCCGCGGCCGCGTTCTCGTCAATGTCGCCCGGACCCGGGCGCGCGACCACCACTTCGCGCACGCCCCCCTCGGCAAGCCGCGCGAGATCGCCGCGCTCCAGCACCCTGCCCTTGCGAAGCCGCAGACCTCCCATATGCAGGCTGTGCGCCAGGATCGCCCCCTCGGCGCGCTCCAGCGGAACGGGGCCGAATTCCATCACCGCCTCCGCAGGGCCTGGGTGATCTCGGCGAGGATGGCCACCGCGATCTCGGCGGGTGAGCGCGCCCCGATATCGAGCCCCACCGGCGCGTGAATGCGCCCCAGCGCCGCCTCGTCCAGACCCTCGCCGCGCAGCCGTTCCAGGCGTTTGGCATGCGTGCGCGTCGAGCCCAGACAGCCGAGATAGAAGACCTTTGAGGCGAGTGCTGCGCGGATCGCGGGGTCGTCGATCTTGGGGTCGTGGCTGAGCGTGACCACGGCGCTGCGCGCATCCAGACCGTGCTCGGCCAATGCCTCGTCGGGCCAGGCGTGGCTGAGATCCTCGCCGGGAAAGCGCTGATCGGTAGCGAATGCCTCGCGCGGATCGACGATGAAGGGGGCATAACCCGCCAGCCGCGCCATCGCCACCAGCGGCTGAGCGATATGCGCGGCCCCCACCACCACCAGGCGCAGTGGCGGGTTGTGAAGAGCGATGAACCAGCCGCTCTCCTCCGCCATGCCCGAGCGGTCGGCCGCGAAACGCGCGCGCAGGGCCTCGGGCGCCAGCGCGGGCGGGACAGCCGCGGCCGGGGACTCCGCGTGCAGAAGGCGGCGCTCCCATGTTTCCAGATGAACCGCCAGCGCGACACCACGCCGCGCGGCGCGCCCCTCCACCAGCTGCGCGAGCAGATCTTCGGACAGCGCCGCCTCGCCTGCGCCCAGGGGTTCAACCAGCACGCGGATGCGTCCGCCGCAGGCCAGCCCGACCGCGAATGCCTCCTCGTCACTCACCCCGAATTCGAGCACGCGCGGGCGCCGGTCCTCGATGGCATCAAGCGCTTCGACAACCACCGCGCCCTCGACGCAACCGCCCGAGACCGACCCGGCGATCTCCCCCTCGCCGGACACCGCGAGCTGGCTGCCCACCGGGCGGGGCGCGCTGCCCCAGGTTTCCACCACGGTGGCGAGCGCCGCGCCACGCCCGGCGCGGTGCCAGGCCAGCGCCTGTTCGGGTATGGCGTCATGCGGGGTCATGAAACTGCCTTGCCTTGGTCTGCCGCAAGCGCAGCCTAACCCTGAAGCGGGTGGAAGGAAACGCATTGCTGCGCGCGATTGCCGACGAGGCTGCGAAATTGCCGCGGGACATGATCCCGCGGCAGTGGCAGCTTGAATGCGTCACAGGTTCTCGAAATTTCCCCAAACGGGGCTCGCCCTGCACGAGGATTATAGATCGGCGTTGATGACGGTGCCATGACATGGATCATGGGTGGCGAACTGTTCGATCCCGCTCACGGGAGAAAGACGGGGCTCCTGTCGCCGGCGGCGAAACGGCGCAGCACCTCCGGGTAGAGCTGGTGTTCGGCCGCGCGCACGCGGGCGGCCAGGCTGTCGGGCGTATCACCGGCCAGCACCGGCACACGCGCCTGTCCCAGGATCGGGCCGTCGTCAAGCTCGGCAGTCACTTCGTGAACGGTGCAGCCGGTTTCGCTCTCGCCGGCGGCGAGCACGCGTTCATGGGCATGCAGGCCCCGATGGCGTGGCAACAGCGAGGGGTGAATGTTGAGGATGCGGCCCTTGAAACGCTCGGTGAAGGCGGGGCTGAGTACACGCATGAAACCGGCAAGACAGATGATCTCCGCCCCGCAATCGCCAAGCTCGGCGCAAAGGGCGCGCTCGAACGCGGCGCGATCGGCATGGGCGCGCCGGTCGATGGCCTGCGCCGGAACACCAAGGGCGCGCGCGCGGGCCAGCCCGGGCGCCTCGGGCGTGTCGGAGAGCACGAGGACCGGGCGCGCCGGATGTGCCCCGGTCATGGAGGTGATCAGCGCTTCCATGTTCGAGCCCGCGCCCGAGATGAGGATCGCAACCGGTTTCATCCCGTCAGGCGGCCGGAATAGGCAACCCCCTGCCCCGACGTGACATGGCCGATCTCGGTGACACGTTCACCCGCCGCGCCGAGCTGTTCACGCAGCGCCTCTGCCCGCTCAGGCGCGACGACCAGCACCATGCCGATGCCGGCATTGAAGGTTCTGAGCATCTCGGCCTCGTCGATTTCGCCGGCGCGGGCGAGCCAGCCGAAGACCGGTGGCAGCGTCCAGGCGTCCAGATCGACCCGTGCCCCCAGCCCCTCGGGCAGGACGCGCGGGATATTCTCGCTCAGGCCGCCGCCGGTGATATGGGCCAGCGCATGCGCACCGCCCGCGCGGATCGCGGCCAGGGCCGGGCGTACATAGAGCCGCGTGGGGGTGAGCAGCGCCGCGCCCAGAGGGCCGTCGCCAAAGGGCGCGGGCGCATCCCAGCCCAGCCCCGCGCGCTCGACGATCCGGCGCACAAGGCTGAAGCCGTTGGAGTGCACCCCGTCCGAGGCCAGGCCAAGCAATATGTCGCCTTCGACCACGCCTGCCGGAAGTTGCGCGCCGCGCTCGAGCGCGCCGACCGCAAAACCCGCCAGATCGAAATCGTCGTTTGCGTACATGCCCGGCATCTCGGCGGTCTCCCCACCGATGAGCGCCGCGCCGGCCTCCGCGCAGCCGCGGGCGATGCTTTCGAT
>PWLT01000028.1 GCA_003558415.1 Hyphomicrobiales bacterium | reverse complement strand
CGACAGGTCTTGCGCGGCGGTGGTTTTCATGGGCGACATCTTGATCCGGCAGGGCAGGGGCGGCAACGTGAACAATATGCGAACGCGTGGCGCAGGGCAATCCCCCGGAGTTTCAAGTCAGCAGGCTTTCGGTGCCGGTGACCAGCCGGTAGCTCACCGCCTCGGCGACATGCGGCTTGCGGACCGTGTCGGATCCGTCGAGATCGGCGATGGTGCGCGCCACGCGCAGCACCCGGTGGTAGCCGCGCGCCGAGAGGCGAAACCGCTCCGCCACGCGGGTCAGAAGCGCGCGGCCCTCGCTGCACGGGGTCGCCACCTCCTCCAGCAGCGCGCCTTCCGCATCGGCGTTGACGCGTGTGTCGTCGCTGCCCTCGAATCGCTGCGCCTGGCGCGCGCGCGCCTTGGCCACCCGTGCGGCCACCTCTGCCGTGGCCTCCCCCGAGGCCGGCAGATCGAGGTCGCGAAACCCCACGGGCGGCACCTCCACCCGCAGGTCGAAGCGGTCCATCAAGGGGCCCGAGATGCGGCCCATGTATTCGTCGCCGCAGCCGGGCGCGCGCGCACAGGCCTGCGCCGCATCGGCAAGGTGACCGCAGCGGCACGGATTGGCGGCGGCCACGAGCAGGAAGCGACAAGGGTAGCGCACATGCGCGTTGGCGCGCGCGACCACCACCTCGCCGGTTTCGATGGGCTGGCGCAGGGTTTCGAGAACGGTGCGCGGAAATTCGGGAAACTCGTCGAGAAACAGCACCCCGTTATGGGCAAGGCTGATTTCGCCGGGTTTCGCGCCGCGCCCGCCGCCGACGATGGCGGCCACGCTCGAGGTATGATGCGGCGCGCGGAAGGGCCGGGCGCGGCAAATGCCGCCCTCGCCCAGAAGCCCCGCGAGCGAGTGGATCATCGAGGTCTCCAGCGCCTCGCGCGGGCCGAGTTCCGAGAGTATCCCCGGCAGGCGGGCGGCCAGCATCGACTTGCCCGAGCCCGGAGCGCCCACCATCAGCAGATGGTGGCGCCCCGCCGCAGCGATCTCCAGCGCCCGCTTGGCGCGCTCCTGTCCCTTCACGTCGCGCAGATCCCGCCCCGCCTCGACCGCGGGCGCGCGCCCCGGCTCGGCCGGGTGGAGCGCCTGGCGCCCGGTGAAATGGGCAACCACCGCTGCAAGCGAGTCCGCGGCCAGAACCTGCACGGCGCCGACCCAGGCGGCCTCGGCCCCGCAGGGTTTGGGGCACATGAGCTTGCGGTCTTCCTCGGCGGCGGTCATGGCGGCGGGCAGCGCGCCCGGCACCGGCAGCAGCCGCCCGTCAAGCGAAAGCTCCCCCAGCGCAACGGTGTTCTCGATCTCTTCGCGCGGCAGGATCTCCAGCGCCGCCAGCAGCGCCAGAGCGATCGGCAGATCGAAATGCGACCCCTCCTTGGGCAGATCGGCCGGGGCAAGGTTGATGGTGATGCGTTTCGAGGGGAGCGCGATCGACATCGCGGTGAGGGCCGCGCGGACCCGTTCGCGGGCCTCCGATACCGCCTTGTCGGGAAGCCCGACGATCGCGAAGGCCGGAAGACCGGGCGCGACGGAGCACTGAACCTCCACAAGCCTGGCCTCAACGCCCTCGAACGCCACCGTGCTGGTGCGCGTCACCATTGCTGAACCTCCCACCTTCCGCGACTTCGATCGCTAGGCGCAGATGGTTGACGAATCGTTAATCCGCGATGCGTGACAAGACAGTGATCGGGCGCGCATGGCGCTGCATTTATGCTTTTCTATTTGCTCCGAGAGGACTATAAGGGCGCGGATTCCCCCGAAAGCGAGGATCGGCGGCTGAGGTGCCGCAGCCGTTTTCCCGGCGCGGGAGAGATGTGTTAAGGAGGCATTCGATGAACAAGCCGCTGATGGCCAAGGCAACCGCCGTCTGGCTGGTGGACAACACCACGCTGACCTTCCGGCAGATAGCCGATTTCTGCGGCCTGCACGAGCTGGAGGTGCAAGGTATCGCGGATGGCGACGTGGCAGCCGGTGTCAAGGGCTTCGACCCGATCGCCAACAACCAGCTCGACCAGAGCGAGATCGACAAGGGCCAGGCCGATCCGGCCTACCGGCTCAAGCTCAAGTACAACCCGGCCGCCGCGGGCGAGGAAAAGCGCCGCGGGCCGCGCTATACGCCGCTGAGCAAGCGTCAGGACCGCCCCGCCGCGATCCTCTGGCTGGTGAAATTTCACCCCGAACTCACGGACGGGCAGATCGGCAAGCTGGTGGGTACCACCAAGCCCACGATCCAGTCGATCCGCGAGCGCACGCACTGGAACATTGCCAATATCCAGCCGATCGACCCCGTGGCGCTGGGGCTTTGCAAGCAGTCCGAGCTCGACCGCGCGGTGCAGCAGGCAGCCAAGAAGAAGGAAAAGGAAGGCGGGCTGATGTCGGATGACGAGCGGCGCAAGCTGGTCTCCACCGACACCTCGCTGGGCATGGAGGTCGAGCCTCGCGTCCCCAGCTCCATCGCTGGGCTCGAGAATTTCTCGCTGAGCGAGGATCCGCGGGACGAGCGGGCCGATCCCGAACGGGGCGATCCGGCCGATTACGCCGATGCCGAGAGCTTCTTCAACCTGCCCGACAGTGACGAGCATGACACCGATGACGAGGATCCGCGCGAGGGCGGCGATCCACGCGAGGACGAGGACAAGGACGAGGCGGCGCGCTAGGCGGCGCCTCGTCCCCGAGGGATTCCCACGCGCCCAGCGTTCTGAGGCAAGATCGAGGAACGGAGCCGATCCCGAGCCTAGGAACTCTGGCGGGCGCGCAACCGGCCCGGATCGATTCACTTGTTCCGGGCAAGCAGGGAGACCGGGGGCAAAGCGGGGCGGACAACCGGCTCCTTGTCGTTGCGTGTCACTGGCTGGCGCGCGACACGATCGCGCGATCACCTCGATGTTTGATGGGCTGACGGTACAGTGACGCTCGCCGGTGCTGCGGGTGCTCGGCGCCGGCATTGATCCAGCGGTATCCACGACCCCTGATCACCGGGATCACACGCCGATGCGCGGAAACAGCGCGCCGTGGCCTGCACGGCCGCCGCAGG
>PWLT01000120.1 GCA_003558415.1 Hyphomicrobiales bacterium | reverse complement strand
CGCACGATATCGGCCCAGACGAGGACGCTGAACTCCGTCTCGGTGCGCTGTCCGTCGATCTCGGCGGCGACATGCCAGCCATAGGACGCACCGTCGCCGGTTCTCGGCGCCAGCTGAAGCTTGTAGCCCGAAATCCTTGCCTGCGCGGCGCCTTCGCGGCGGTATATCTCGCGGTAGCGGCGCGGCGGGTAGGGATCATAGCCGGGGATGTAGAACACCCGCCGGCGGCGCACCACGCGTTCCTCTCGCTCGCCCATCGTATCTGCCCCCGCCATTTCGCGCGGCAGGCTAGCGCGGAAATCGGGCCGATTTAAGCCGTTCAGCCGATCATTCCGAGCGCGGGGAAGGTCTCAAGCAGCCACCAGGCGAAAGCGGTGAAGGCGCCGGTCATCAGCGCAACGCCGACGAGCAGCAGCAGCCCGCCCATCAAACGCTCGATCAGGACCATGTGGCGCTTGAGCCTGGTCATCAGCGCCATGGAGCGCTGCACGAACACAGCCACCAGCAGGAAGGGCACCCCAAGCCCGACCGCGTAGAATCCCAGCAGCGTGGTGCCGCGCGCCACGTCGCCTTCCGAAGCCGCGAGGCTGAGAATGCCGCCCAGGATCGGGCCAATGCATGGCGTCCAGCCGAAGGCGAAGGCCAGCCCGAGTATATAGGCGCCGAAAGCGCTGCCGCCGCGGTTTCCCGCATCGATGCGCGCCTCGCGCATCAGGAAGGGGATGCGGAACACGCCCAGGAAATGCAGCCCGAAGACGATGATCACCGCCCCCGCGATCTGCGCGAAAAGCTCCTGATATCGCAGGAAGAACATCCCGAAGCTCGACGCGGTGAACCCCAGAAACAGGAACACCGTCGACAACCCCAACACGAAGAACAGCGCCGGGATCACCGCGCGGCGGCGGCTGGCCGTGCCTTCGGTCAGCTCGTTCATGCTGATCCCGCTCATATAGGCCAGATAGGGCGGGACGATCGGCAACACGCAGGGGCTGAGAAAGGACAGCCCCCCCGCCGTCAGCGCGATGAGCATTGCCGGCAGCAGCGCGGCGTCGAATACATCCAGTCCGAACATGCAAAGACTCCAAGACCAGTACGGCTCTACTTGGTCATTCGTCCGCTGTCGTGCGACGCGTGGTCACATCTGCGTAGGTGACCCGCGCGACCGGCGCCGGGGGCGCCGGCCGGGGGGCGATCCACAAGGGGGAGCGTGTCGAAACCGCGCCGCTCAGCGCCCGAGCGCCCACCACCCGCGCCGGCGGCGGGGGCGTTCGGCCGAAGAAGCCTCGGCGGCTTCCTCCTCGGCCCCACTCTGCGCGGGCGTCTCAGTCGGCGCGGACTCGGAGGCGCCGCCCGAAGGTGCTTCGCCAGCAGATTCCGGTACGGATTCTGACGCGGCGTCCGCCACGACCGGCTCAGCTTGCACGGGGGCGACCTGTTCGCCCGCGTTCCCAGACACCGGGCCGACCGCCTCACTGTGCGCGGGCTCCGCAGGGGCTTGCGTGGTTTCGTCCTGCGCGGCGGGCGCCGCCGTGCTGTCGGGTGCCTGCGCGGCTGCGGGCTTGCGCCGCCGCGTGCGCGGGGCGGGCTTGTCCTGCTCGGCGGTGGCCGGCGCGGCGTCCGCTGCCTCCTGCGCCTGCGGCGCGTCGGGCTCGGCCTGGACGGGGGTCTTCTTGCGCGGACCGCGCCGGCGCTTCGGCTTGGGCGTCTCGCCTTCGTCTCCGGCGGCTGTCACTTGCGCGGCCTCGTCCGTGGCGGGTGCATCGGCCTGCGCCGGTTCCGCAACTGCGGCGGGTTCGCCCGCAAGCTCGGTGTCCTGAGCGGCGGCCTCGGCGGGTGCGGGCGCGGCGGGCTTGCGGCGGCCCCGGCTGCGCGTCGGGCGCTTGGGCGCGGGCTTCTCCGCCGCTTCGTCATCGGCGGGCGCAGACTCTGCGCCTTCAGTGGCGGGCTCCTCGGCCGGTTGCGCAGCCGCCGCCGCGTCCTCCCCGGCCTGCGCTGCGGTATCGGCGCCCTCGGCCGCGCTTGCCTGATCGGCGCCGCCGTTCTCGCCTCCGCCGCCACGCCGCCGCCGGCGGCGACGGCGCTTGCGCCGGCCCCCGCCTTCGCCGCTCTCGGCCGCCGGTTCGGCGGCCTCGGCCGGTTGCTCGACGACTGCCGCCTCCTCCTGCTCTTCGGGTTCCTCCTCCTCGATCTCGGGCATGGTGGAGGTATCGACCGAGATCACCGGCGCTGCGGCAGGCGCCACCGGGCGGGTCGCGGTCTTGAACTTTTCGATCGAGAAATCCGGGCTGACCAGCATCGGATCGGCCTCGACCCGCACCGCCATGCCATAGCGCGCCTCGATCTGGGCGATGTGTTCGCGCTTTGTGTTGATGAGGAAATTCACGATCCCCACCGACGCCCTGAGCAACACCTCGCGCGAGCGCTTGCGCGTGCCCTCTTCCTCGAGCTGGCGCAGGATCGCCAGCGCCTGACTGTCATCCGAGCGGATCAGCCCGGTGCCGTGGCAGGCCGGGCAGGGCTGGGTCGTGGCCTCCAGCATGCCGGGGCGCAGCCGCTGGCGGCTCATCTCCAGCAGGCCGAAGCCCGAGATGCGCCCCACCTGGATACGCGCGCGGTCGGTCTTGAGCTTTTCCTTGAGCCGCTTCTCGACCGCGTTGTTGTTCTTGCGTTCCTCCATGTCGATGAAATCGATCACGATCAGCCCGGCAAGGTCACGCAGACGCAACTGGCGGGCGATTTCCTCGGCGGCTTCGAGATTGGTCTTGAGCGCGGTTTCCTCGATCGAGCCTTCCTTGGTGGCGCGGCCCGAGTTCACGTCGATCGACACCAGCGCCTCGGTGATACCAATGACGATGTAGCCGCCGGACTTGAGCTGCACCGTGGGGTTGAACATCGCCGCGAGATAGCTCTCCACCTGATGGCGCGCGAAAAGCGGCATCGGGTCGGTGTACTGCTTCACGTTGCGCGCATGGGACGGCATGATCATCTTCATGAAGTCCTTGGCGATGCGGTAGCCCTCGGCCCCCTCGACCCAGACCTCGTCGATCTCGCGGTTGTAGAGATCGCGGATCG
>PWLT01000142.1 GCA_003558415.1 Hyphomicrobiales bacterium | reverse complement strand
TGAGATGCGCGTGCCGTATTCCCAGCGCCGTGGCCTGCAGAGCGAAGCGCTGATAGCTGCGCCCAGCCTGCACCCAGTGCGCGGGATCGTCGCGATCGGAATGAATGACGGCCAGCCCCGAAGACGAGCGCACCTGCCTTGCATAGCGGTCATTCTCGGCGCGCACGGTGAAGAAACGGTCGAACATGAACCGCCCCAGAAAACCGGGCAGCGTGGGGTTGCCCGAGCACGCCGAATAGAGCCCATCGCCCGTCTGAATTGCCGCGCTTGCGTTGAAGCGAAGCCAGGATTTCAGTTCGGCGGCGAAGGCCGGGTCAGAGACCTGCGCGGCATTGGCGGCAAGGATCAGCTCCAGCACCTGCTCGATTCCTGCGGGATCGGTGATCACCATCACCTCGGCGCCCTCGACCCGCGCGGCCGCCTCCAGCGCCGCCAGATCGGCGGCGGGAACGGGGCGGGCGTCATAATCCGAGCGCGTGCACTGCCGCGCGAGGATCGCGTCAAACAGCGGATCGGTCGTGCCCGCATCCCCCAGCGCGATCTCGATTCGCCCCGCACCATCGGGCATGAAATCCAGCGCCGATGATCGCCCGGCCGCACCCGCCGCCAGCATCAGGTTCTCGGCCGCGCAGCCCAGCGAGGCGTAGAGATGGTGGTGGTCGCCATCCGCCACCGGCAGGGCGCGCGTCAGGTCGGGAAGGATTGCCACGCCTTGGGGTGTCTCGCGAAACCGCCAGGCCTGGGCGTTGTGGCTGTTCGCGGCCAGCGTGGCGTAATGCACAAGCCCCTCGATGGTTGCCGGGTCGCGGGGGGACCAGAGGGCGGCGGTGGCGGCGTCGTGATCGGGGCCTCGGCGCCACATTCCGGTTGCTCCTTCCCCTCTCTTGGCGACGGAACCGCCCCGCCGGGAAGGGACAACCGACGGCGGATCATCGCGACATTGCGCGCGATTGATGCTATTGACAGATAGGTTTTCCGCAATCGGCGCATTGACCTGGATCAAGGTCATTCCGCCCCCCGGATTGGCGAGCGCCACCGATATCGGCATGGTGCGCCACCTGCGTATCGCAACGGAGGAGATGCTGGCCCTTATGGGTGAGTTGCTGGCGTTGATCGGACAGGCCGGCATGGATATCCCGGCGCTGGAAGCGCCGCTCAAGGGCTGATAAATCCATGCAGACAGGTGGGAATGGCGTAGCAAAGGCCGGGGCAATTCCGAAGCTGACGGCAGAGCTGATCGACGCGCAGCCCGTGCGCATGTGCCGCTCGCGCCATGTGCATGGCGCGGTGATGACCGTCGATCACCCCGCCAGCCGGATGCAGCATGTTGCCGCCGCCGGCGATCTGGCGCCTGAAAGCCAGTTCTGCGCGGCCAGCACCACCAAGCTGATCGTCACCATCGTGACCATGCGGCTGGTCGAACGCGGAGAGATCGCGCTCGACGATGCGATGGTGCACTATCTTCCCGGCGATCTGATCGCCGGGCTGCACCGGCGCAAGGGGGTCGATCACACCGCCAGCATCACCATCCGGCATCTGATCTCCAACCAGAGCGGGCTGCGGGATTATTTCTCGCTCAAGGGGCCGGACGGGCGCCGGGCCGGCGGATGCGCTGATGGAAGGCGAGGACAGCGCCTGGCCGCTCGCGCGCACCCTGCAGGCGGTGCGCGCATCCGAGGCGCAGTTCCTGCCCGGCCAGACAGGCAAGGTGGCCTATTCCGACACCAATTATCAGCTCATGGGCGCGATCCTCGAGCGCGTCACCGGCCAGAGCCTGCCCGATCTCTTCGCCGCCGAGGTCTTCGCCCCGCTCGGGCTGCGCGAAACCTACATCTATTGCGACCCGGCCGATGAACGCCCGGTCTGGTTCTACGCCGGCGCGCGGCGGCTGCATCTGCCGCGCTATCTGGCCTCGGTGCAGGCCGAGGGCGGCATGGTGACAACGGCGGGCGAGCTTGCCGCCATCGGCCGCGCGGTCTTCGAGGGGCGGCTGTTCGATATCGACGCGCTGCTCGCGCAGCAGGACTGGCGCATGATCTACTGGCCGGGGCAATTCTATTTCGGGCTAGGGATGGAGAAGCTCTGGACCCCTTGGTTCATCTCGCCCTTGCGGCCCATCCGCGACGTGATGGGCTTCTGGGGCCAGACCGGGGCCTTCGTCTTTCATCACAAGGCAACAGGGGTGACCTGCGCAGGCACGGTCAATCAGGCCAGCGGTAGGGGCCATTCGGCCGCCATATGGGCGATGCTCAGGGTGATCGGCGCCGCGCAGGGGTGAGGCCACCGGGCGATGACGGATGGTTCCCGCCCGCAAGCGGCGCCGCTTGCGGGCGGCCTCCTCGCAACCGGCACCGGGTTCAATACGCATCTCGATCTTGCGCGCTTGATGCTTGCCCACCCCAGGCGAGGGCGCTCCACAGCACCCAGGCGAGAAACCCGCCAATGGTCAGGCGCTCCAGCAGCCCGACCGAGGGCCATCCGGTTGCGGCGGCGAACGCGGCCAGCCCGCCAGTGACAATGACAAAGCCGAGCGCAACCCACGAGATCATCGCCGCGCGCCTCTCCCCCGCCTGCCGCCAGCCCAGGGCGCCGGCGGTGATGGCAGCCATGCTGGCGACCGAGGCCATGGCGGCGAGCCCGATATGGACAGCACCAAGCACCGTGGCCGGGGCACCCGGCAGGTCCATCGGGAAGGCCCATAGCGCAAGCCCGATAAACCCGAGCAGCGCCATCAGCCAGCCGGCGACGCGAAAGCCGGCATTGCCGTTTCCCGGGCCCGCAACGACGAAACCGGAAAACGCGAGCAGGAGCAGATTGTAGAGCCCGAACACCGCGTTGATCCAGAACCCTCCGGTCGCGGTGAGCGCGCTGATCGGCTCGGCCATGTGGCTGTAGCCGGGCTGGCCCGCCCCGCCCAGGATCACCGCACCAACATAGACGAGCGGCGCAACAACGCCCGCCCTGCGGAGCAACATCGACTTTTTGTCGGCCATGCCGGCCTCCGTGCAGGCGCCGATACCGGCGCAGGGTTCACGCCCTGGCTTGCCCTCGCTCACCTGAGCGGCGCCACGGG